>JAIQFT010000055.1 GCA_020073185.1 Terriglobia bacterium | reverse complement strand
GTGCGCAATCCAGATGTCCTCTTGCTTCTCCCGCTGCTTGCGCGTCCCCATCGACATGCGCGACATTCTACGAACTATGCCTGTGGATACTTCAGTACTTTCCGCTCACGAATCCAGACTTGCACCACGGGCTGTTAGGCAAGTTCCGGACGGGAGTTGGGGTCTGCTGAAGCGCAGGAGAAATTTGGCTGTCCATCAAAGATCGGGACCATTATAGGTTCATGTTGGCTGTCACTCTACCAGAACCTAAATCCTCTCGAAGCGCACATTCGGCTGGAATTTAATTAAGCCCGATGAACGCCCACTGCATTATCGCCCATCAACGAGTGATAACAGCCGATATCGTAAGTTACAAATCGGGAAACGGTAAACATGTCATCTCTGTGACTCTGCGTCTCTGTGTTTTCTAGTTTTTCATTTGCAGACGAGAACAAATCCACCGCTACATCCGGCTGAGATACGACACGATCTCCGGCTGGGTCCAATCGATCGGCCCGATGAACTTGCGCCGCACCTTGCCATCGCGATCAATGATGTAGGTCTCGGGATATTTGAAGGTCCCGTAGAGGGTGTTCGACTTCTGGTTGGGATCGCGGACCGCGAGCAGCTCCACGTTGTGGTCCTTGAGGAACTTGTTATAGGCGTTTTCGTCCACATCCAGGCTGATGGCCAGCACGGTCACGCCCTTGTCCTTCAGCCGCGACTGCATTTGCACCAGTGACGGCATCTCCTCCACGCACGGCGGGCACCACGTCGCCCAGAAATTCAGCACCACCACCTTGCCCCTGTAATCGTGCAGCGCAACCGTGCGAGTGGAGTCTTGGACGGAAAAGTCGGGCGCGGATTCGCCAATGCGCGGCGGGCGCGTGCCGCTGTAGCAACCGGTCAGGAGCAAGAGAAGGCCGACGACAAAGATGCAAAGCCGCTTCACGTTTTTATGATACGACACCGGGCAACGGAGTGTGCCTTCCAACGTCACACGGGTGTGTGACAAAATTGCTTGACCTGCGGGTTATAATAATAGTGGTTTTTAGCACCCTGCATTGAGCCGCCGGAGCCTTCCTCCCGCGGCTTAAAGTTCTTCTGGAAGGTTTGTTTTCAATATTTTGCCGATAAACCATTTGTCCTCAAAGATCTGGCGGCGAATCCTCCCTAACATCTTGATTCTAAAAGATCGGATGGGGGGAAGGGGGGTACCCCGGACCACTTGTCCCTTGCGTGGCTGGATATGACTGCGGCCGTCGGCAAAGCCACCGTTCCCGTCGTATCGGTAATCGTGCCGGCGCGCAATGAAGAGCCCTGCCTGGGCGCCTGCCTCGATTCGCTGCTGGCGCAAACTGGAGTGGATTTTGAAATCATCGTGGTCGATGACGACTCCGCCGACCGGACGCGCGAAATTGCTGCTTCGCTTGAGGGCGTGCGCGTGATCGACGCCGGCCCGCTTCCCGAAGGTTGCTCGGGTAAGTGCAATGCGGCGCAGGCGGGCGCCAACGCGACGCGCGGCGAGTGGCTGCTGTTTACCGACGCCGACACGGTTCACCTTCCCGGATCGCTGGCGCGCAGCCTGCGGGAGGCGCGCGAGCACGGCGTCGCGCTGCTCTCCTATTCGCCGGCGCAGGAGGTTCACGGGTTTCTGGAAAACGCGGTGATGCCGGTGATCTACGCCGAACTGGCGGCGACCTATCGGCCGAAGGAAGTTTGCGATCCAGCGTCGCCGGTAGCGGCGGCGAATGGACAGTACCTGCTGATCACGCGCGAAGCGTACGAGGCGGTCGGTGGTCATGCGGCGGTCAGGCATACGTTGCTGGAGGATGTGGCGCTGGCGCGGGCGGTCAAAGCCAGCGGGCGAAAATTGCGCTTCCGTTTCGGTGGCGACGCGGTGCGTACCCGCATGTATCGCACCTGGCGCGACCTGCGTGACGGGTGGACCAAGAACCTGGCGCTGCTGTTTCCGCGGACCTTGCGACTTGCAGCCGTGCGGGGCATCGAATTCTTAGCTGCCGCTGGCGGAATTGTGGCGGCCATCGCGGGCCTGGCGAGCCGGAACTATGTCCTGCTCGGGGCGGGCTTGGCGGTCGCGACGCCGACATGAATTCTGTTTCTTCGCCGGGTGCGGAGAGCGCATTTTCGGCCGCTGGCAACAATGCTGTCACCGCTTGGACTGCCGCCGTTCGTGTTACTTCTGCTGCGCTCGCAACTCCAATACAAGTGGAGGAAGCAGGTGTCGTGGAAAAGCCGGACATATCGTCCTACGACAGAACCGCCGGAAATGCGACAATACGAGGGCGAAGCCTGCAACAGCAGATCGGGCCGGGAGTCGCCGGTGGTTCACGACAAAGAAGGGAATTGGCGAACGACCAACGACTAACGGCCAACGACGTTTTTCGAGAAAGAGAGCATGGTTTACCTGACGCGCAAGTGCGAATTTTCCGCGGCGCACTATTATCACAACCCGGAATTCTCGCCGGAGGAGAACCAGCGCATCTTCGGCAAGTGCAACAACCCCAACGGCCACGGCCACAATTACACGCTGGAAGTCACGGTGAAGGGCGAGGTCAACCCGCGCTCCGGTTTCGTGGTCGACCTGAAAGAATTAAAAGATACGCTGGAGCGCGAGGTGCTGAGCGCGCTCGACCACCGCTTCCTCAACAAGGAAGTGCCGGAATTCCGCGACCGCATTCCGACCACGGAAAACCTGGCGATCGCCATCTGGGAGCGCCTGCAGCCGAAGATGAAGGTGGCACAACTGCACCGCGTCCGGGTGTACGAGACGCCCGACTTGTTTGTGGATTGTTACGGGGAGAAATGAAGGCCCACCTGACCAGGCGCTACTGGTTTTCCGCCTCGCACCGGCTGCACAGCGAGCAGATGTCTGAGGAAGAGAACCGCGCCACCTACGGCAAGTGCAACAACCCGTATGGTCACGGGCACAACTACGCGCTGGAGGTGACGGTCAGCGGGCCGGTGGACGCCGGCACGGGGATGGTCTGCAACCTGGCCGACCTGGACGGTTTCGTGGCCCGCGAAATCCTGGCGCGCTACGAGCACGTGAACCTGAACACGCGGCCGGAATTCAGCCGGCGCGTGCCGACGACCGAGAACTTGTGCACCGAGATCTTCGAAATTGTGCGGCGCGGCTTCGCCCACGCCCATCTGGAAAAGGTGAGAATAGAAGAGACGATGATGAACTCCTTCGAGTATGCCGGAGGAGCCGAGGTGCGTCATTAGCACGAAAAAGGGAACTATGTCGCATGTTGTGGAAGCTCCTACGTTGGCCGGCGCCAGCTACGCCGACCTGGTGCGCGGAATGCTGGTGCGTTTCGGCGAAGACCCCGACCGTGAAGGGTTGCAGCGCACGCCGGAACGCGCGCAGCGAGCGATGGAATATCTCACCAAGGGCTACCACGAAGACGCCGAGACCATGCTCAAAGGCGCGCTGTTCACGGTCAATTACGACGAGATGGTGATCGTGAAGGACATCGAGATGTTCAGCCTGTGCGAGCACCATCTGCTGCCGTTTTTCGGCAAGGTGCACATTGCCTACGTGCCCAACGGCAAGGTGATTGGGCTGAGCAAGTTGCCGCGCCTGGTGGACATCTTCTCGCGCCGCCTGCAGGTGCAGGAGCGGCTGACGACGCAGATTGCGGAAACCATCCAGCGCGTGGTCGAGCCGCAAGGAGTGGGCGTAGTGGTCGAGGCGCGGCACTTGTGCATGATGATGCGCGGCGTCGAAAAGCAGCATTCTGCCGCCGTGACTTCCGCCATGTTCGGCGCCTTTCGCGACGAGCACGAGACGCGGGAAGAGTTCCTGTCGCTCATCCGGGCGAAGGCGGGGAACGGGAGCTTTTGAACAGTTTCGAGTTTCAGTTTCAGTCGGAGTCACATTCTTTGTAGGCCGGTCGGATGTGACCGGCTATTTCGTCGCTGTCGTGTGAGATTCTAACTTCAATGAAGCGAGGCAATCCAAATCAAACATCTGATGGCAATCCGCTCGCAGGGAAGGTCGCCGTCGTCACCGGCGCCAGCCGCGGCATCGGGTTGGCGATTGCGAAGGCGCTGGCGGCCAAGGGATGCTCGGTCGTAATAGCAGGACGGTCGGAAGCGACGTTGGACGCCGCGCTGAAACAGCTCATTGGCGCTGTGCAGGAAGAGGCAGAGCGAAACAGCGAACGCTTGCGCCGCGAGGGCCGTCTCGCCCCGGAGCTTGATGCAAGCACCCCGGGCGATCCGGATTTCAGCAAGATTCAGCTCGGGTTCTTCGGTTCCGCGTGCGATGTTGGCAGCGAAAAAGATGTGCGCGGGTTGTTTCGGTTGGTACGGAAAGAATTCAACCGCCTCGACATTCTCATCAACAATGCCGGCAGGTCGCACGCGCTGCGCAACGTCGTCGAGATGCCCTTGGAGACCTGGCGCGAAGTGCTCGACACCAACCTGACCGGGATGTTCCTGTGCACACGGGCGGCGCTGCCGCTGATGGGCAAAGGCGGGGTGATCGTTAACAACTTGTCGGTCGCGGCGCGCAGCGTATTCGCCGGCGAGTCCGCCTATTGCGCCTCCAAACATGGGGCGCTCGGATTCACCGACACGCTGCGCGAGGAGGTTCGCGGGCGCGGCATTCGCGTTATCTCGCTTTTGCCCGGCCCTACGGCGACCGATATCTGGGACCAGTTCATGCCGGAGGCGCCGCGCGAAAAGATGATGTCGCCGGACACGGTGGCGCGGGCGCTGGTCAGCGCGATTGCGCTGCCGGAAAATGCCGCTGTGGAAGAGTTGAAGATCGGGCCGGTGGCGGGGGATTTGTAATTCGAGCTTCTAGCTCTTAGCTTTTAGCTCTTGGCCAAACCGGCCCGACTAAGAGCTAAGAGCCAATAGCTAAGAGCTTGCCTATGCGTCGTAGCGGAAGCGGCGGCGGCGCTGGGAAGGGAAGAGCTTGATCATGGCGATGCCGCCGACGAATCCCCCGACGTGCGCCCAGAATGCGATGCCGCCACCGGTCTGGCTGGAGTAGGCGATGGAGGTAGCCGCCCCGCTGAGGAACTGGATGACAAACCAATATCCCAGGATGATCCAGGCCGGCAGCCACAGAAAAAAGACAAACAGGAAGGGAACCAGGGTCAGCACTCGGGCCGAAGGGAACAGCACGAAGTACGCACCCATCACGCCGGCGATCGCTCCGCTGGCCCCCACGCTGGGCACCGGCGACCCGGGATTGAAAAAGGTGTGCAGCAGCGCCGCGGCGAAGCCGGAACACAGGTAAAAAACCAGGTACTTGAAATGGCCAAGGTGGTCTTCGATGTTGTCGCCGAAAATCCACAGAAACCACATATTGCCCAGCAGGTGCAGCCACGAGGCATGCAGGAACATGGCGGTGATAACGGTTAGAACCGCGGATTCGTTGACCGGCAGCAGCACCCCCAGCGCCCGAACCGAGTGTTCGCCATGCAGCAGCGCCGTCAAGCGTGCCGGGACGAAACCGAACTGCATAATGAAAACTTCGCGGTTCAGGCGAGGCAGCGCCAACTCGAAGAGGAACGCCAGCACGTTCAGCGCAACGATGAAATAGTTCACGTAAGGCGTGCTGTAGCGCGGGGCGTCGTCCTTGAGGGGGATCATCGAACTGTGCGGCGGACTCCGGTTGACCGGACCGCCGCTCCGCCTTCACGATAGCAGAGAGCTAATGAACGGGATACTGGTTATCGACAAGCCGGCGGGCATGACCTCTCACGACGTTGTCAGCCGCGCGCGCCGCCTGTTGCAGGAGCGCTCGGTCGGCCACTTGGGCACACTCGACCCCATGGCCACCGGGTTGCTGCCGCTGGTGCTGGGAAAATTCACCCGCTTGGCGCAGTTCTATAACCATGCGGAGAAGGTTTATGAGGGTCGGATCCGCTTTGGCTTCGCCACCGATACCTACGACGCCGAGGGTGAGCCCGCCGGGCCCCCGCAGACAGTACAAGTAACACTTGAAGTATTACGCGAGCTCGCGGCGAAATTTCGGGGCGAAATCGAGCAGATGCCGCCGCCCTTCTCAGCCAAGAAAATCCAGGGCGTCCCGGCCTACAAGCTGGCGCGCAAGAAGCAGGAAGTGACGCTGGAGCCGGTGCGGGTGGAGATCAAGGAATTTGAAATTCTGAGCTTGGAAGGGGAACTGGCCGGCTTTCGCGCACGCGTCTCGTCGGGAACCTACATGAGGTCGGTGGCGCACGAGATGGGGCAGCAACTTGGGGTGGGAGCACATCTAGCCGGTTTGCGGCGCACCGGCGTCGGCGAATTCACCGAAGGAGATTGCTGCACCCTGGAACAGTTGCAGCAGGCAGTAGCCGACGAGGAGCCTGAAAGGCTGATGATCCACTTGCGGCGCATCCTGCCGGCGTTTCCATGCGTCACCGCCGACGACAACAACGCCAACCGCATCCGCCACGGCCAAGCGGTCAATTTGCCGGAAATGTCGCGGGCGCGGCTGGTGAAGGTGTTTGCCGGCCAGGCAGAGCTGATCGCGATCGCAAGCCGGGTGGCGGGGACGCTGTTCCATCCTAAGGTAGTGTTGGTTGGGTAGTGGTGCTTGAGGTTAGCTAGGAATTCAGGGAGCCAAAGTTACCACCGGTGATGTCGAAAAGACTTTTGATGATCAGGAGTGCGCCGCAGCGCTGACCTTCGCAGAAACGCGGCGGCGTCCTACCAACCGGATGACTAGGGTTATAAGGCTGCGCAGGGGATCTGGCCGGGCCGAAGGCGTAATGTCCGATAACGGATATTATGTAAAGCCCGCGCGGGACGCACCAAGGTGGCTCGATTGGCGCGTCTGCTGCAGCTTGTTCCGGTTTCAGGACTGATTCCAGATGGGCGCATGGCGCCGCCACTCCTCGTGGTATCCGGCGCCATGAATCAGCCCAACACCCCCTCTCAGCTCTGCGCCGGCTGCAGGCGCGCCAAAGCCTACCGGCTTCCACTCCATCGGAATTTCATAGACGGCCGCAGCTCGCTGGACTGGTTTCACTCTGTTGCGGCCTACCTGCAGTGGCGCGCGGGTGCTGGCTGGCGTCCCGCGCGCCACGCGGGCAGGTGCGCGGTTGACGGTTACCGTGACGCGCTCCACCTGGTCACGCAAGCCTTTCACGCTTCTCCCCCGATGTCCGACACGCCTGAGGCGACGTTTCCAGGCGCAGCCGTTGGTAAATGCCATAAGCCGGCGGCAATTCCCGCGCTACAGAGGGCAGCATGAGCCGCAACGTGGTGTGTGTCCACAAGTGGGGTAACTCGCGTTGCGCGATTATTCCCGCGTTCATCCTGCGCCAGATTAAGTGGCGCGTTGGCGATCTGCTGTACGTGACCATCGAAGGCGATCATCTGGTGTTTCGGCCGCTCGAACTTCCCAAGGGGGTGCCGCGCAATGGCGACGGTGAAACTGACGATTCGAGTACGAGACGCACACAACCGGGTCCGGGTGCAGGATTCGCGCGAAGTGAGCCCGAGCCAGATAGAGGCGTCGGCGCAGCAAATGGCGGCGCTGATTCAGCGGCAGTTTATCAGGGTGTCAACACGGCCGGGGGCTAGCGGCCAGCGCAAGGATCGTGAGGCGACATGAACTCGAACAATAGGCGTGACCTTTGGGCGGCGCAGCAGCGGCGAGAGATGCGCATTGTGGGCGTTCTGCTGCTATTTGTGTTTGTCGGCATCGCCCTGTTTCTGTGCGCGGTGCTAGCACGCTCGCAAGAACTGCCCGCCGCGCCGTCGGCGGTTGATAGAGGCGCCGTGACGCATGGTGCGCAGCGAGACGCTGCGACGGGAACGGATCTCCGCCTAACTGAAACACGTCACGGCGTCTCTGTGAACAAGAGTTTCCTTGCGCTCACGCTGGCGAACGCGGCGGCAACGGCGGCCGACTGCGTTTCCACCAATCACCTGATACAAGCCGGCCCGCAATTCCATGAGCAAAGTCCGCTGATGGGCGCGCACCCGTCGCCGCGGCGCGTGGGCCTGGTGTGCGGGGTGACGTTCGGCGGCTTGACGCTGCTCTCGTTCGAGACAAAGAAACTCAGGCGGGACAAGCTGTGGATGGCGCTGCCCATCGTGGGGATCGCGGTGCACGGCATTGCCTTCGCGCACAATCGCAGCCTCTACCCTCATGTCAAGTGACTCACAGGTGACCGTCTATAGCTGCGGGTGCTGCGAAGGTCGAACGTGGTTTATCTACGTCGCTAGCGACCCTAACAAACTTGTGGTCAGGTGTGAAGGCTGCGGCGCGGATTGGGACTTAGTGCCGCGAACCTGTGGGAGCAAGGCATTGCCCAGTAGTTACACGATGGTCCCTCACGCGAGACAAGCACGGCGTACATGAGCTGGGAGGCTAACAACTACGTCAACGCGCTGACTGAGTGCCCCGACGGGGCGGAGTTAACGCGCGGCCAGAAGTGCTTGCTACTTGTGTTGTCCAATTTCCACAACTCCGAGGTGCGGGCTGCATGGCCGTCAATGGCAACGCTGTCCCGCCTGTCGCTCGCATCCGAGGACACAACGCGCCGCGATCTGGGGTACATGCAGGAGCATTGCCTGGTTGAACAGCGAAAACCTGAACGTCAGGGACGCGGCAAGTTGTGCAGCTACGTGTTCCTGTTCCTGGACGATCCCGACCGGATGCGTCAGTTACTGCAGGAGAAGGCAAAAGGGTTGCAAAATGCGCCCCTTTTTTCTCCGCCGGAAAGGGTCGCAGAAGGGTCGCAAATCGAGCCGAAAAGGGTAGCAGAAGGGTCGCAAGGCGCCCCGCGCAATAAGGATGAAGTAGGAATTATAAATACAGATATAGGAATTATCACGCCTGACGGCGCGACAACCTCGAGCTCGAGATCCACCAGCGCCGAAGCTCAACCGCCAACGAACGCACCCGACAAGGCGTTGAAAATCTGGCTGCACGTGAAGGGCAAGCTCGAAGATCAACTGCCGGCGGACGAAGTGAAGCTGTGGGTGAAGCCGGCGCGGTTGCAGCGCCTTATTTCCAACACCCACATGCTGATCGCCTTGCCGCCGTCGAATCGGATCATGCAGGCGGCGCACAAGCGACGAGAGATGCTCCGCGGGATGCTGAAGCCCGCGGGGTACAACATGAGTTTCGTCAAGTACGCGGATGAAATCGAGCAGGAAGAAATCAGGGACCGCTTCGGAATCGAGGTGCAACAGTATGGCAAGGCCACGACGCAGACGAACGGTGAAACTAGACGTGAACGTGCAAGCGGGCGAGAGATGGCCCAAAACCCGCCGTGACGCGCTGCACGTGCTGTGGCGGGCGCGTTGCCACTTGGCGGCGCACCGCAGAGGCGACGGCACAATGTTTCAGGGTGACCGGCTGGCATGGCTGAAAATCTACAACGTGGCGGCGGAACTGGTAGCGGGGAAAGCGGCCTAATGACCGAGATTCAAGACATCGAACTGCGGCTGATCGACGAGCCGGAGACCGCTCTGCGAGCCGAGATCGACGACGTTGCGCTTGACGAGCTGGCGTCCGACATCCGCGACAACGGCCTGTACTATCCGGTGATCGTGCGACAGGTCGCGGATCGTTTCGAGGTGGTGGACGGTCACAGGCGCCTGCTGGCTCACAGGCGTCTGGGATTGGTCACAATGCGATGTATCGTGCACGGGGCAGACGATCCGCCGCCCGAGTCGGTGAAGCTGAAATGCAACCTACTCCGCGAGGACAACACCGACGCCGAGATCGCGGTGTGGTTGGGCGAGCTGGCGCAGAAGCATGGGAAGTCGCTCGACGAACTGTGTGCGATGGTACGGCGCTCGGAAGGCTGGGTGAACGACCGCATAGACCTGCTGCGAGGCGATCCCGACGTGCTGAACGCGCTGGGGATGCGGCAAATCAACTTCAGCCAGGCGAAGGTGCTGAACCGTTGCAAGGAGAAAAGCTGGCGAGACTTGGGGCTGCACTACGCCATCGCGGATCACATTCCGGCGCACAAGCTGCATGAATGGCTGGTGCGCAACACCGTCGCTCCGAATGTGGTTGCCAATCCGAATCCAGTTGAGCCGGCGAACGGGAACGGCGCCGGAGAGCACATTGCGGGCATCGTTTGCGACTGGTGCGGCGGTTACAAAGATCCGCAGAACATGGTGCAGTTGTGGTTGCACCGCTGGGAGTGGGAACTAGTGCAGCAGATGCTGAAGGCCGCGCACGAGGCGAAGGAGGCGTGACGGTGCCGAAGCTAGGCAAGGTGGTGGTGGTAGGGCGGCGGATAACGGCGCTGCCTGGGTGGCGCAAGCATCAGCGCACGTGCGTGGGCTGCAATAGCACAGGGATGCGGGCAGCAGCGGCAGGTGTAGCGCAAGTGACCATCTGCAGCGGCTGCAACGGCCGTGGGTATGTGGTGGAGTGGCGAAAGGAGCGGTGATGGCGACGGAGACGATGCCGCTGGGCGTGATGAGCACCACGCTGATATGTAACCAGTTGAGGCGCGACGAAGGCTTTCGGCAATTTCCGTACCGCGATGGACGCGGGGTACTCACCGTCGGATACGGATTTAACCTGGAGAGTGACGGGCTGTCGCAGACGGAAGCGGGGACGGTGCTGCATCTGCGGGTGTACACGCGCTACCGTGAACTGGTCGCCGCGCTGCCGTGGGTGCTGAAGCTCGACCTGGTACGGCAGGCGGTGCTCGTAAACATGGCCTACAACATGGGCGTGCACGGGCTGCTGGAGTTTGCCGTCACGCTGACGAACGTGCAGGCCGGCGACTATGAGGCCGCGGCCGATGCCATGCTGAAATCCACATGGGCCGATCAGGTGGGTGCGCGGGCGCAGAGACTCGCGGTGCAGATGAGAACGGGAGAGTGGCAGTAGTGGCGCCATCCTACCCCATTGACGTACTGTGGTGCCCCAACGCGCGAACGAAGCGCAAGAATGGCTGGTCGTTTCCGCCGGCAGTGCGCAAGCTGCTAATTGCCGAGTGCGCAGGACTGACAGTCCTCCATCTATTCGGCGGGCTTGCCGACTTCGGGGTCAGGCTAGACATAGACCCTCGCGTTAAGCCGGACGTGATCGGCGATGCGTGGCTGCCACCGTTCAAGCGCAATGCGTTCGACGTCGTAATCATCGACCCGCCATACTTCAGGCTGAACCAGCAAGAGAAGAATGCGCTGCTGAGGGGTGCTGCTTGGGTTGCGAGATCTCGCGTGGTGTGGTTCCACACAATCTGGATCGCTGCCGATCGCTACATCAGACCTGAGCGGGCATGGCTGGTACGTGTTGGGGATACGTGCCAGGTGCGCTGTCTGCAGTTCTTCCGCGTGAGCAGGGACAAAGAAAAGCCGCTGCCTTACTTCTCCAGGGGTCCAGCCATGAAGTACAACCGCTGGCTGGTGCAGCCACAAAGCCTACCCTTTCAAGAGGGTGCTGATACGCCGATCGGCGTAGCGGAGAGAGTCTGAGGGTACTGCATGAGTAGCCCTTCCCTGCCCCCGCAGTCTGAGCGGTCTAAATTCCCCGGGATGCGACCGCGCGAGGCTGAAGTGATGCGGCGTTGGCTGCGGGAGTTCGAGGGTGCATACGATCAGTTCGAGTACAACGTGCGGATTGGACCGTCGCGCGACCTTGGGCCTGGTTACCCTGATTACGTGCGTAAGACGGCGATGATGTCGTCGCAACTGCGCCTGGATGCTATCGCGTGGAATGGGACGCAGGCAACGCTCGTGGAGCTGAAGCAGAAGGCATGGGCGCTCGGGGTACAGCAACTGGCATTGTACGGGGCGGTGTGGGCGGCGGAGAATCCGCAACTGCCGAAGCCGAAGTTGCTGCTGGTGTGCGCGCGCACCGAGGTTGGCGTGATGGAAACAGCGGCGGCGGCCGGCGTAACCGTGCATGTTGTGACTGGTGCCTAGAGGTGGGAGAAAACGGCAGGGCCGGGAGGTAAAGTGGGAAGTCTAAACGGGCAAAAAACGCGGGCTGCAAGTGGGAAAAACACCGCGCCTGCGGGGTAAAAGTGGAGCGGCAACAGCGGGAAGTGCCGGGGTATAGTGTAGATGAGTTGCAAACTCTTTAGAATCAGCACATGCGCACCGAGCGGCGCGCTCGGACGGGTAAAAGTGGTCAAAGGACCTGGTTAAAGTCAGCGCGGTTTTTGTCGAACTAAAGTGGAACACTCCGCATGAATCACCTCAGGGCTTCACAGGACCGTGTTAGCACGCTCGTTGCCGATTCGGGAAGGGTATGAGCCGCCCATTTTGCGATTGTTGCGAGAAGGCGCCCAGAGCCGTGGTAACGTTTACCGTGCTGATTTCGGGATACGGAACGCGGCGCACCAGGTCACAGCGTACCGTTCCGGCGATCCACGCGTGCGAGAAGTGCGCCGGCGAGCTGGCCCGAGTCCTCGGCCGGATCGGAATGCGGCGCCAGACGCTGACTCTGCTGAATGAAGTACTACAGGCCCATGCCGTGAGCACCAGAGCGTGTTAGCACGGCCAAGGAGGGTTGTATGAGAATCCTAGGGCTGCTGTTCATCGTCGTCGGTCTTATCCTCTGCTTCACGGTTGTCTTTTTCATGCACGGCCTGGGCGCAATCGCGGTAGGCGCGCTGCTCTACATTGCCGGCCGCGGCGAGCAACCTGATCGCCTTGCTAAAGCAGTGCAGTCCGTGTTGGCTGTGGTGATAGGCGTTGTGCTGATGGGCGGCGTGTTTATGTGGTACGGGTGCGCGACCTACAAGCAACGCCACGAACTAACGCCTGCGTCAGTCGTGCAGCCGGCGCCGCGGTCACCGCAGCCGGCCAAGAAGCACGCAAAGCCTAAGGCATGGCCGGCCCACTAGTGTCCAGCGTCTTCAGCTCGTTCTTGACGTCGGCCTTGGTACGTTCCTTGGTATCGAGCATCGTCACCCAGTAGTCAAGCTCCGCTGTTGTCGGAGATCTCCCCCACCAGCCGGTGATCAGGTCGGTCATAAAGGCCACGTGTTCCTTGTGGAGATGTCCAGCGGCCGCCGCGGCGCCACCCGTGGTCTTTTGCGCGGCTTCGGTAGCTTTCAATTCAAAGAACACCAGTAGCCGCTCTATGTCGTCGGAGCTGTAACCCTCGGAGATCGCCCACAGCCGCACATCCTCTTGCGTCACCTGTGAAGCCTCGAACAAGAACAGCATCTCCGCGTGCGAGATCCTCTTGCGCGTCCGCTCCGCTTCAACGCCCGCGGCCAACCGCCACAAGTCTTGTTCATCGTCGGGAACGTTCAAGCGTGTCAACCAAGGGTCCAGCGCGGCGGCTGGAAGAAAGCCTTCGTTGATCTGGGAGAGCACGGCGTTCAGTATGCGGTCCTTGTGGTGCTGCAGGCGCTTGTGAGTTAGAACCTGCAGCCGCAGGTCAATGATGTTCTGCGGCGTCCCCACTGCCTTGTCGTGCATCAGCCCCACTTCAAGCGGGGTAACCTTCATCGCGTCCAACAAGGCCCATTCTTCCGTGTGCAGCCGCGGCGTCTTTTGCTCCAGCAGCTCGGTTATCTGATCGTCGCTGAAGCCGTGCTGCTTAAGCAGCTCCATCGCGGTATCGCCTTCCATGCGATCCGCGAGCACCGCCGTCGCCAGCTCGGCGGCACTGAGCAAGTCCATCTGGTACTTGCGCTGCAGTTGCCTGTTATAGGGCTTGGTGATGGTGTTCTCCACCAGCGGCCGCAGCGCGCGATTCATCAACCGCCCCAAGCCTAGATTGCCCGCCACTTCAACGCCAAGCTCCCGGATGTCGTCAAGGCGCGTCTCGGGGATGCAGGCGCCGAGCAGCGACACAAGCGCGTTCTGCACCGCGAAGTTCACGCCGTATCCGGCGAACGTGCGGGCGCCTTTCGCGCCGCTCTCCATCGTGACGGGACCGCCGCCTGTGAACTCTTGCTCCAGTCGATTGAGCACCAGATTTCCGACCGTGCCCGCCTTGGTAAGCATTACGTCCGTTCCCGAGCCCGCCGCAATCTGTGAGCCCGTGAACTCAGTCCCTAGAAACTCGTTCAGCACCTCGGCCGTGGTGTCGTCGAACGTCTCCGCCGCTTCGTGCCTGAACGCGGAGATCAAGGAAAAGAAGCCGGCGAGTATGCTGCTGGCAAGGCTGAAGCCCGCATCCACAACCGTCTTAAAGATGCCGCCCGACTTCAGAATGTCCTTGATTGCCGCTGCAGCGTGCTCACGCGCTAGACGGATGTCTGTGGTGACGTTAGTAATCGTGTCGCCCGTGGCGTTGGCAGCGGCCTTGGCCCGTGCGATGGCGTCTGCAGAGAGTTGCGACGGGTCAATGGGATTGCTAGGCACTGACGCCCCACGATGCCAGCAGACACTTAGAGGGATCGCCGCCCGGACACTGGACTACCGAGTACAGGTCGTCATTGAAGTAGTCCAGCGGCGCCGTCGCGTCCACCGCGCCGTCCGCGAACTGAAACCCGTCAAGAAACGGGCTCACGTTCCCGATTCCGTCGTCATAGCCGAGGTACGAGCTGGTGGGCGGATTCTGTGACGGATCGGAGAAGTTAAAGGGCATCTTGGGCGGCGAGAACGGTCCGCCCGCCGCTCCTTGTGGACTTGGAAACCAGTAACCAGGCGGCCGGCCGGTGACCGCGTGTATCAGCGCCGGCAACTGACGCCGGATGGACAGCAGCAGCGCCGGCTTGCGAATCAGGTAACTGGGATCGGCCAGCGCGTTCAGCACGTCAATGGCTGCGTTCAGCGTGGCCACGATGGTGGCGAAGCTCTGCACGATCTTGGCCTGCAGTTGCGCAAGGTAAGCGTCGAGCTTCTGCGCAATCGAGATGTGCAGCAAGCTCAGAATCTGCAGGTACTGCCGCACGTGCTGGATCAGCAGCAGGATGGGCCGGATGTAGGTGTTGTACCAAATCTGGTACAGCTTCCGCAGCTTCTTCAGAAAGTCGATGATCGGCCGCAGGTGCGCTTCCAACCATGCCGATGCGGCCTTCACCGCGTTCCACACGCTCTGGAAGATGCCCTTGAAGAACCCGTTCCACAGCCGGTCAAAGAATCCCGCCACTGACTTGGCAATCGACCAGAAGAAATTCCCGATGGCAATGACGATCTGATACAGCGCCTGCGCAATCACGATCACGAGCTGGTACAGCCAGACGACGAAGCTCTCCAGGGCGCCCACAACCGCGTCGCCCATGAAGTCGAATATCGAGTTGAAGAAATCGCCCATCAGTACTGTCTCTGCACGATGCCGCGGAGGTCCGCGACCGTCTGTTGGATGTACGCCTGGATGTCCGCCGTCGTGTTCAGCGGCGCGCTGAAATCGTGCATGAACGGGCCGTGCGCGCCAACGTAGAACACCACATGCTTGACGGCGCCGCTCTTACCGCTGGCGAGTCTGATCTGGTCCTGCACGGTTATATCGTGTACGGATAGGTTATCGTCCATGGTTCACCTCACTGACTTTCTGGCGGTCCAACGGGAATCGGCGGCGGCTTCGGCCCGGGGAATGGCTGTGGTGGGCTGCCAGTCGGTCCACCAAGCGGCAACGGGTCAATGGTGACGATCTGCCCCGGCTCGCCATAAGGGAACGTCCTGTAGACGTGCTGGTTCACGTCGCTGCCGGTTTCCGAAGGCGGGGTCACTGGTGGCGTGGTAGGCACCGGGACGTCCTGCACCTCGCCCGGATTCTGTACCGCCGCGTTCAGCGCCTCGCCGTCGCTCAAGAAGCCGGGCAGCGCGCCGTCAACCGGCGTGTGGTACACCGAGGCAAAGGCGCCCGCGTCGAAGTCCATCGCGGCCAGCATGGGATCGAACTCGTTAAGCGCGGCCGTGTCCAGGTCGATTGCGCCGGCCGGCAACGCAAAGAGCGCGTCGAAGCCATCGTTACCCGTGCCCAGGTCTCCGAGCTGCTGCTGTGCCGTGCCCGTGAAATCGGGCGTGGTGGGAGTGAATATCGGTTTCGACGGGTCAAGGCGCGGGATGAGCTGCGGGGAAGCCATCGGAGGATCTCGATCTGGCCTTAGTCTTTCCTCCAGAAGCGGCGCTTTCTGGCGGGGACTCCGAAGTGGCGGCGCAAATCTGCGACCTCAGCTTTCACCGTGGCCAGTTGCCAGACCAGCACGCCAAACATGACCCAGTGCAAAGCCCACCACTCTTGGAAAGTGAGGTGGAACATCATGGGCTTGGGCATGCTTCCACATGCCAGACTATCGGGATAACCGCCACCTTCACGCGCGGCTTGCGCGATGTGTCGGTAAACGACATATTGCCGTTCTTAGTGGAGGCGACCACTTGCACGCGCACCGCGTTCGAGGGCTTCAGCGGCTTTGGGTTATACACGCGCACTGTCAGCTTGCCGGGATGGGCGACATCGCGCGGCAGCAACTGAGTCTCCAGGTGCTGCGCATCGGTGTACTCGGTGACCCGCTTGACTTTGTTCACCTGCACCCGCGCCGTGGGCTGAAAGCCGCTGCCGGTGATCGTCAACACGGGCGGATCGGACTGCGGCAACGCGATGCAGGCCGGCATGACGGCATTCAGGACCGGCGCCTGCGCCAGCATCCCAAGCGGCCAGTAGAAAAATACGATGAGCCCGAAGATCACGTTGAGTAGCTTCACGGTCTGTCCTCTCGTACAAAGTTGCTGTGGCGGCGGTACTCTCTTGTAATTTGGTGCCCTGCGTCGAGCCCAGGGGCCAGGTGCGCCGTCTGCAGGTTTTCCCTGTTTACCGCCACAACGTCTAGCCGGCCGCGGGCGCCGGTGCGGGCGGCGTCTTGTGGCCGAAGATTCCAAACGCGTTGAAGATGCCCACGAAGGCATCCACCGCGGTCGAGATGTGCGGCGCTGCCAGCTCGATAGCTGGCGCGGCGCCCGGTAGGGCAATGTCCACGCCTTGCAACGCCACCGCCGCCAACTGCATCACCGCCGTTTTCTTATCGGCGCCGCTGGCGCCCGAATGAAGTGTGTTGACCCCGGCCACCAGGTACGGCAGCAAGGAAAGAATGCCCGAAATCTTCGACAGGATACCCACAAATCACCTCACAACTCTTGCCGGTGCTACAGCACCATGCAAGCCAGACAAACATCGTTGACCAGAGACGCGCCGCCCGCGCTGTTGCACGTCACCGTGATGCAATACTGCTGCTCGGCCACCACGCCGGGAGTGTCCACATAGCAGCCGGAATAGAAGCAAGTGGAGCCGCCCGCCCATGTGAACGCCGCGGTTCTGTTGATCTGCGTATCAGACGTCGTAGGACCGCGCCGCAGCTTGAAGGCGACGGTAGAGACGGTGGCCTGCAGCGTCATGTTGAACCACCACCATATCGAGACGAGGGCGTTGTCCGCGAACAGGTTGATTGGCGGGGTGGTGCAGATGATCGTCTCCGCGGCTGCGCCCGGGCTCGCAACGATAGCGGTTGATGCGACGGTAGCGAATCGAACGCCCATAAGTTACACCTTGCCTCCGCGCACCATGGCGCTGATTTGTGCGTCCTGTGCCGCGCGCTGTTGCCGCGCGGCGAACTCCAAAGCCTGTTGCTGCCGAAGCTGCGCCTCGATTGCCCTGGTCGTCGCCGCCAGCATGGACAACGCGCAATCCAGATTCGGCGTCTGCGCGTTCACCTTGAGGGTGTGGGTGCACAAGTCCATCTCGATATGCAGAGACGCGGTGTGCGCCGCGTGCGCCGCTCCGTTGCCGTTGCCGTTGCCGCTTTCGTTAGAGGCCATCGAACCATTGCTCCACGACCATTTGAATCGCGCTCCACTGGTCGGCTGCCTGAAGATTCGTGGTGATCGTCTTGAACCCGTAGTTCAGCGGCATCATCACCAGCGCGGGCAACGGGATCATTAGCGTGCTTCCGACGACGCTCACCTGAGTGCCGCCCGGTGTGCAGGTAACGTGCGCCGTCGTGCTCGCCGGGACGCTTGCGGTTGCGCCCGCGCGAAACACGGTAAGTCCGCCCGCGTCGGTGAGCGCAAATTCGATGTTGCGGTTAGCGACCGCAACGCTAGTGGTGAGGATCGCGCTCAGGGATTGCAACCGCCACCGAACAAGCGAACCATTTGCGCCGGTAAAATCCGCGCCCGCGGCAGGACTCGTGCCGGCCAGCGATAGCATGAGTCCAAATCCCGAAGTCGTGTCCTGCGGAATGCCGGACGGCCAGGACGTCGGCAGCACGTTGGTCACGTAATCGGAGAGCAGCAACTGTTGACAGTTAGTGAGTGCGGCGGCGCCACGGTTGAGCCAGACCCGCACGTACGCACCGCCACGAGTGGTGGCTTGCGTAGCTATGGCGGTGAGGGACAGCAGAAAACCCTCCACGCCGGAGATCAGTCGTGTCACGGAGGTACTTGCGATGGGCGCCACAACGTCAACCGCGAACGGCACTACCACTCCATCCAGTGTTAGCAGGCGTCCCGTTACGTGAATGCTTTCGCTGGCAACGGTGCCGATGGCGCGCACCACGATCTGATCGTCGCGCGTGATGTAGAGATCGCTTGGCGGTTGTAGTTTGGCCAGCGTAAAGCTGATCCGCGAAGGCTGGCTCAGGCTTTCAAACTCGCCGTCCTGCATCGGCTGCGGCTGTCCCGGAGGTATTAGGCCCGATCCCATGCTCTCTTTCGTGGAACGGGGCAGCAGCCGATCAGCCGCTGCCCCGTCCTTCGCTACCCTGTGGCGGAGGAAACTTCGTTACGCGCCCGGCTGCTGTCCCGCGCTGGTCGGGCTGCTGTACGCCGGCACCGAGCCCGGCGCCAACTGCACCAGCGCCAGGTTGATGATGTAGGTGCCGCCCGCGTTGTTCGTCTGCACATCCACCAGCGTGGTGGTTTTGTTGGCGGAGTTGAACACCGGGATGTACGGGGCGTTGAACGCGGTGCTCAACTGCATGAACCAATTCTGCGTTTCGTCGCGCAGCGTGGGCTCCGCCGGGAAGCCGACTCGGAGGTTGCCGAAATCGACTGCCGTGATGCCCACCACGTTGCCGCGGGTGTCGGTCATTCCGCCAAGTACGGCGTAATCCGTGTTGGCGATCAGGTTGTCGAACGAGCTGTTGATCGCCACCGCTCCACCGAAATTTCCGGTGGCAACTGCGGTCACGGTGACTTCCGCGGTCACGATGTTGACGCCCGCCTTGCGCAGCGTGGCAACGTCGATGTAGCGGCCCGCGATGCCGGCCAGGTCGTCATAGCCGATCAGCAGAGCGGCGGTGTCGATTTCCGCGCCGCCGCCGCCGGAGAGCTGCAGCGTCAAATTGTCCTGTGCGTACAGGCGTTGCGCGAAGGCCGCATTGGTGTGTCCAGGAACCAGCGGCGCCGTGAACGCGGCGGTCACGCGGTTGCGGATGCCCTGCGCCTGGTCATGCAACCGAGGCGACGTGATCCTGAACTCTCCCGCCGTGGTGTTGAAGCACCACGAGGAAAGCAACCAGGTGCCTTTGTTTGTGTCCGTGCCGCGGATGGTAGAGGAGAGCCCGGTGCTCATGGTCAAAGCGGCCAAGGTCGCGCCCGGCGCGGTGTTGAATCCTGCGATTACTTCGAGTGCACGCGGCATGGTTAACTCCCCGGTTGTCCCGGTGGGATCGGCCGCTCAATGGGCGGCGGTGGCTGTGGTGCTTCGGTAGGCTCCAGCACGGGCGATTCCTGTGCGAGCGGAGCGGCAAATTGTTGGTACAGCTTCAAGCCTTCAACCTGTGCGGGAGTGCGCCCGCTGAACTCTTGCAGCTCGGGATGCGCGGGATCAATGCCGGCGAGCACGGGCACGGCATTTGTGTTGCCGGGTGTGTCGAACGCCTTGGGATGCCCGACGGGAAAATCGCGCTCGCCCTTCAGCGCGAAATGCGTGCGGGCCCATTCCTTCGCTTGCGGCGAGCTGGGATCGTAGTCAAACCGCGCGGGGTGACCGGGCTCGAAATCTGGCTCTTGAGGCGTCATCTGCTCTCAGCTCCGTGGAGGCATGGGCGGCGAAAGTGCAATAGCCCCAGTCGCCGCCCTTTCGGGAGAGTACCTTTAGGCGCCGACCTTGGCCTTGTGCAGCGCGTCGCCGATGGTCTGCACGATGGCATAATTGCCGGGGCTGCCGCGCACGCCCTTCGGCGGCTTGGTGATGCCGGCGATGATGCTGGCGTAGGGCGAGAAGCCGGTCTGCCAATTCTGTTGTGCCGCCGGAGTGGACACTGCCGACTGGAAGCGGCTTTGTCCCTTTTGCACGCTGTTGGTCTGCCACTTGGACTGGCCGGCCTTGGCCACGCCCTTGGCGAAGCGCCCGTTGGACGCGGCGGAACTGACGCCCTGCGCCCAGGTGGGCGCGGCGGCTTCCGTGTTCTGCGCCCAGGACTGATTGTTCTGCACGCCCGTGGCGTAATTGGTGCTGCCGGCCGAGGCGTTGGTGCTGAACTTCTTGGCTGCGGTGCCGAGGTCTTTGACCTTCATCGCGTTTCCCTCATACTTCCGCACGGTGAAAGTCATTCCGAATGATGTCAAGCGGAAAGCTCGTGAGGCGATAGATTGTTTAGACTGGTGCGATGGATGCGCCTGCCCATGGGTGACTAGATGGTAACGATTGACAAGTACACGGCATGGTGGCAATGTGCAGTGCATACGGATGAGATGTGTGCGTCCGATAATACGCGTCCCGTCAGCGGATATTATGTAAAGTCAAGAATCAGCCCTATGACCATGCGGCCCCACCTGGGTGCGCGGCTGCCTTAAGGCCCTTTAATGGGCCGGCAACGCCAACGTCTTAACCCACGGGACCTTCTTGAAGTCCTTCACGTCGGAGGTGACCAGGACGCCGTCCTTCCCGGCCAGCACGGCGGCAAAACAGTCGGCGTATGGCAGTCCGTAGCCGGCTCGGATGCGCCCCGCGGCCTCGGCTTGGAGCTTATCAACTTCGACCAGAACGATGGGAGGATTCTCCGCCGCGCGCATGATCGACTCCGCTTTCTTGTATCCGACGGTCCGAGCCATCGTGTAATACACCTCGCCCCAGTTAATGACCGACATCAGAACCGGGTATTTCTTCTGACGCGCTTCCTCCAAGACCAGCTCGACGATCTCAGCGCCGACGTCATCGGTTAGCAATCGATATAGCGCATTGGCGTCGAGGACGTGGCGTCTCATTACAGCTCGCGGTCCGGATCGCGCTCCACATTTGGCGGAAGCCCGAGCCCCTTGGCAATTCCGCGTAGGCGAGAAATCGTGTCATCGCGGATAGGCCGGACGATGATCGCGCCCTTCGTCTCTTCAAAGCGTACTCGCGTGCCGCTTCCAATGCCATGCTTGCGGCGCAGCTCGGCGGGAATGACCAGTTGGCCCTTTGACGTAACGGTTCCTTCCCTCTTCATGTCTTACATTTTACCTCATAAAGTAAGACGAGGCGAAATCTAGTTGGGAGATGAGAGGAGCGCCTCCAACCCCCCCCGGAACAGACGCAATTCCTCCAGCCGCTCCGGAGTGGCCTCCACGGTCTCCGATTTTGCCCGGAAGACCTGCCGGTCGCCTTCCTCCACCAGCACGCCCATGACCTCGCCCATCCGCCATCCCGGCGTGCCGATCATCTTCAGGCCCTCTGGCGTGGCCTCCAGCAGCGCGATGCACCGGCCGCGCACTATCGCTTCTCGCCGATTCTACAAGCGCTCATTTCTAATGCGCTACGTCGGCTGGACCAAGGCTCTTCCTGAGTTCGTCAATTGCGAGCCATCTGCCTCTCACCATAACGCCCTCAACTTCTCGTATCGAGTGAATGTCCTTCGAGGGGTCCTTCCGAAGCAGTACAAGATCAGCGGTCTTGCCCACGGATACATCGCCCAAATCGGTACGCCCCAACGATTCAGCCGCATTCACAGTCGCGGCACGGAGTACTTCGAGTGGCGAGAAGCCCGACGCGACCAACCGCTCCAGCTCATCGGGATAGCTATATCCCGAGATCACAAAAGGATTCCCTGAATCCGTTCCAACGAGAAAACGCGCATTGTGGGCCCGAAGCCGCATTAACACCCATCGATAGTTCGCTCGCGCCGAGGCGCGCATCGCACCGTCTCCATCTGCGATGTCTTTCAGAGCGGGCCACATTTTGCGCACAAACGGAGGCACGTGGGCAGTCCCCTCGCTCTCCACAACACTGCTCGCCTCCGCAGGAGTTATGTATTGGTAGTCCATCACCAGGATAGTAGGAGTGATCCAAGTGCCCGAACTGGCGACTCGTTTGGCGATTGCTTCGACCTTTCGTTCGTCAAAACCGCTCTCCCAACCTGCGTGCGTTGCATCGCCTTTGGCCACAGAGCGAGGGAAGTTCGACAAGTGCTCGATTGAATACTGACCATTTCGTAGCGCCTCTTCGACTGGCACTGCATTCGGAACGTGACCGATTACCCTCACTCCTTTGGCACGGGCGGCGGCCAAGATCGCTTGGTAAGCATCCGGACTTAAGCGGTTGTACACCTTGATGTAGTCGTATCCTTCGCTTACCTGCTTGTCGACAGACTTGTTGGCATCTTCAGGGGTTCGGATGATCTCGCTGCCTCGCAACTGCGGCGGATCTCCGTCCAGGATTGGTCCCGTGGTGACGATCTCCGGACCGATCCACTCGCCAGAGACAACTTTGCTTCGCATCTCCAGATGCAAAGGAAATCCCCACATATTTCGAACGTTTGTAATGCCGTTCACGAGGAACATGGGCAGCTCTCGCTTGCTGAAAATGTGAACGTGCATGTCCACAAGTCCCGGCATCAAGAACTTCCCCTTGCCATCGATCCTGGTCGCTTCAGCAATGCGCGGCGCTCGGGACCGAATTTGGCTGATCCGGCCGTCGCGGATGACTACGGTAGCGTTCTTCCGAATTCGGCCAGTCTTAGTGGATAAGACATTCACGTGCTCGAAGATGATTGTGTCGGCTCTTTTCTGTGGTGAGTCTTGCGACACGGTGTCTGTCAGAAGAAGCAGCAGAACGAAGAACATCGATCTCATGAAACCCTCTAGACTTGTTACGGAGAGTCGATGAGATATGTTCCAGACTTGTTACGAATCACAGGTTCTCCGTTGGATAAGATGATTCCACCCACAGTCCGACAGAATCCGCTGCGAGCATTGGTCGGGCCGCCGGCCGACGGAAAGATCGATAGCCTCACCGGCCGATCTACCTGGTAGCGTTGGTTTGGTGACGCGAACTTCGGTTTATTTGCAGGAAGGTAACAAGAAATTAGATGTTCGGGTGACAAGTAATTCAGTTCGCGCGCCGCGGTTTAGCGTCAAGTTTGCCGAGTTTCGACATGCGCCGCCAGCAGTCCCATTAGCTCCCCCCGAAATCGCCGCAATTCCTCCAGCCGCTCCGGGGTGGCCTCCACGGTCTCCGATTTTGCCCGGAAGACCTGCCGGTCGCCTTCCTCCACCAGCACGCCCATGACCTCGCCCATCCGCCATCCCGGTGTGCCGATCATCTTCAGGCCCTCTGGTGTGGCCTCCAGCAGCGCAATGCATTCGCCGCGGACTACGCCCACGGCTTTGGGATAGCGATCGAATGTTTGGAGTTCGAAACCGGCCAGGTAGATGCGCTGGAGCTGTTCGGTAGGGTCAGGCATTTAGTAATTTGGCAATTTCGTAATTTGGCAATTTGAAAACCGGCCCGCTCCGGCTGCCAGGACTCCACCTGAACGATGTTGTTCAATTACAAAATTACCAAATTACCCAATTCCCGGTTCACATTTTGTACCGACCCAGGTCCTCGTCCCCCAGGTTTTCCAGCCACTTGCGCAGCTCTTCCTGGGAGACGCGGTCGGAGACGGCGCTGGCGATACGCGAGGTCTTCAGCACCTCGTCTTCAACAAAGATGGGGCAATCCACTCGTAGCGCCAGGGCCAGCGCGTCGGACGGGCGCGAGTCAATGCTGATGATCTGTCCGTCGCGCTCGACCCAGATGATAGCGAAAAACGTGTCGTCGCGCAGTTCGTTGACGACTACCTTGCGCACGCTGGCATCCAGCCCGGTCAGCAGGTTCTTCAACAGGTCGTGGGTCATGGGGCGCGGCGTGGTGACTTTTTCGATCTCCAGGGCGATGGCATTGGCCTCGTAAATCCCGACCCAGATAGGCAGCACGGCATCGCCGCCGACGTCCTTGAGGATCACGATGGGCATGTTGGTCACCGGGTCCATCATCAGCCCGCGAATTTTCATCTCGACTTCCATCGTGCCCTCCGTGTCCTTAGACGGTCATCTCCCCCAATAAGCTGTTGGGAAATGCTGCCGTGACGCGCACCGGCACGTATTGGCCGATCCGCGGTTCCTCGCCTCCACTAATGGTGAAGTTTAGCACCTTGTGTTGCGAGGTGCGCCCAATCCACTGGCCACGAGCCTGGTTTCTACCCTCAACCATTACTTCAAGGGTTTCGCCCAAGTGCCGCTGGTTGAGCGCCGCCGAAATTTCCTTCTGCCGCGCGTTGAGCACCGCCAAGCGCCTTGATTTCTCCTCTTCCGGGATGCTGTCAATGTAGGTGAGCGCCGGCGTATTGGGACGCGGCGAATACTTGAAGGAAAAAACTCCGTCGTACTCAACCTGGTTAAGCAAGTCGATGGTCTCGGCGAAGTCGCTTTCCGTCTCGCCCGGGAACCCGACAATGATGTCGGTGGTGATGCTGATCCGCCGCCGCGCGGATTTCATCCATGAGATCCGTTCCAGGTACTGATCCCGGTTATAGAGGCGCTTCATCAGGTCGAGCACTCGGGTAGAGCCGCTCTGCACGGGAAGGTGAACGTGGTCGCACAGCGCCGGCACGGCTGCAATGGCGTCCACGATGTCCTTGCCGAAATCGCGGGGATGCGAGGTGGTAAACCACACCCGGCGCACTCCGCCGATCTCGCCTACGGCTGCTAACAGCTCCGCAAATGTCTTTTTTCCATAGGGATCTCGGTAAGAATTAACGTTTTGTCCGAGCAACTGGATTTCCGTGAACCCCTGGTCGGCCATCTTGCGCGCCTCGGCCAGCACGGAGTCCGAAGTCCGGCTGCGCTCCTTGCCGCGGGTGAAGGGCACCACGCAGTAGGCGCAGAACTTGTCGCAGCCCTCGATGATGGTGATGTAGCCGCGATAGGGGTTGCTGCGGGCGGTGTACTCGGTCTCGAAGGTCTGGTCGGTCTCGCGGTCGTCCAAGCCGGTTACGCGCGAGTTCCCTGCCTCGATCTGCACCAGCATTTCCGGCAGGTTGCGATACGAAGCCGAGCCGCACACCAGCGATACGTGCGGCGCGCGCTGGAAAATCCTCTTGCCCTCCTGTTGCGCCACGCAACCCAGCACGCCGAATTTCTTGCCCTGCTTCTGGAGGGCCTTGAAGTCGGCCAGGCGATGGAACACCTTCTGCTCGGCCTTGTCGCGGATGGAGCAGGTGTTGTACAGGACGAGGCCGGCATCCTGGACCGTCTCCACCCGGCGGTAGCCCTGGGAAATGAGCGTGCCGATCACCTTTTCGGAGTCGTGCACGTTCATCTGGCAGCCAAAGGTTTCGAGGTAGAACGTTTTGTCGGGAACCACTGACATCCCTTTGAGTATAAATGAGAGCGTCGATAGGGGGCGTTGACAGATGCAGGCCGCCGATGATTTCCGGCCCGCTCATCCGTGAAATGTAAGAATTCAGCGGCCGCCGTTTTGCACCATCTGCAGGAAGTACTGGTGCACGCGTTTGTCGTCGGAAAGTTCGGGGTGGAAGGTCGCGGCCAGCACGCTTCCCTGCCGGATCAAGACGGGATCGTTCCCTTCCCTGGCAAGGACATCCACGTTTGCTCCGAGGTTTTCGAATTTCGGAGCGCGGATGAAGACCATTTCGAGAGGCTGTGGTCCCAGCTTGGACGTGCCTAAACGGATAGAACTGTCCACCTGGCGCCCGTAGGCGTTGCGCTTGATGCTGACGTCGAGCGCGCCCAAACCGGGCTGCGGCGGGTTGTCCACATCGTGCGCCAGAAGAATCGCCCCGGCGCAGGTGCCGAACGTGGGCTTCACGCGCACGAAGTCTTTGAGCGTCTGAAATCCCGCCTCGCCGAGCAGTTTGAGGAACGTGGTGGACTCCCCGCCGGGGATGACCAGCGCGTCCACCTCGTCCAGTTGCTCCGGTTTTTTAACCAGGACAACTTCTGCGCCCAGCTCCTGCAGCCGCCGCCGGTGCGCGTCAAAATCGCCCTGTAATGCCAAAACGCCGATTTTCATCGCTGCTGATTGGATGCTCCCGCCAATTGCTCGGTTGAGAAAACCCCCACCCTGTCTCGCTCACTCGCTGCGCTTCGGGGCAGGTGCCAGCAGGCGAGACAAGGGTGGGGCAACCTACCGTTTCTCCAGCCGCTCTAGCACCGCGCCGACCACCAGCGGCAGTCCGACGGTGGCGTCCAGGAAGACCTCGGCAAATTTTCCGCCTTCCTTTGGCGGGACAAATTTTCCCCACGACACGGCCTCGGTGTAGGGGCTGCCCGACAGTCCGCCCCAGTACACCGGCTCGGGGCAGATGCGCACGCCGTAATGAAAACGCTTCAGCGGAACATCCTCACCGCCGCGCCGGTGCCGCAATTCCAGGTACGGTCCCAACTGCTGCGTCCAATTCCGCGGGACGCCGCCGCCGATGGTGAACACACCCATGCGCGGCGACGCCAGCATGGTATCGGCATACTTGTCCACATCCTCGAACGGGTCATAGCGCAGCTTCGGTCTTCCCTGCTTCACGCGCATGCGATTGTGCAGCGCGAGATCCAGCCCCAGCTCCGAATCGGAGAACGCGGGCACAAACACCGAAACATTTTTTTCATAAGCCGACTTCAGAATTCCCCTCCCCGGCACGTGCTTGCTGAGGTGCTCCCCGATGGCGCGGTTCAGCTTCCACGAGCACACTGTTTCGTCGGCGTTCCACTGGTCCAGGATGGGCGCGACGATGCGCTCCACCTGATCGAGATTCTGCTCCGGCTCCAGCGTGTCGTACACCCGGTTGTACCCCGCCTCGTACAACTCCACGTCGTTCATCTTGGGGTCGTACACGTAATGCGAACGCCCGATGCCCTCCACCAGCCCGTGCGCCATCAGCGCGCCGGTGGACACCAGCGCGCGCACGATGCCGCGGTCAATCAGCTCGGTGATAATGAGCCCCTGCTTGGCCACCGTCATGGCGCCGGCCAAGGTCATGACGACGAGGCAGTCTTGATCGCGGGCCATCGCTTCCAGGACGTCGGCAGCTTCGCCCACCTGCCGCGCGGTGAAAGCGGTGCGCCCCATGGCGCGCACCAGGTCGTCAATCCCGCGAATGCGCCCCAGGTCGAGCGGCTCCAGCGGGACCAGGTCGTCTTCTTCCGGCGTGTGCAGTCGGCGGTCAATGCCGCTGCCTTCCGGTGCGTGATCTTTCTGCTTGTGCTTGGCCGGGGCATTTTTTTCGTGGCCGGGCTTGCGCTTCAATCCTTCACCTCAAGACAAATGTCGCCGCAGGCATAACGCGGCTGATCGCTGATTCGGGAAACAGCCAAAGTAAATCGCTTGCAGGTTCGCGTCAATGTCCCGCAAATCACAAACCGGCAATCGCAAAACGCGAATGTCGCTCTGCTATTCTTATCCGTTTCGCGGAGGATTCTTGCCCGCTCCCGACCAGTTTCGCGTCGGCCTCATCCAGATGTCGTGCTCTGCCGACCCGGAGAAGAACCTTGAGCACGCCGTGGACATGGTGCGCGACGCGGCCGGTCGCGGGGCGCAGGTGGTCTGCCTGCCGGAGCTGTTTCTCACGCAGTATTTTTGCCAGCGCGAGGACGCGTCGCTGTTCGACCTGGCCGAACCGATCCCCGGCCCGACCACGACGCGCCTGTCGCAGCTCGCCCGGCAGCAGAAGGTGGTTCTCATCGCGTCCCTGTTCGAGAAACGCGCGCCGGGCGTGTATCACAATACCGCTGCCGTGCTCGACGCCGACGGCAAGCTCGCCGGCATCTACCGCAAGATGCACATCCCCGACGATCCCCTGTACTACGAGAAGTTCTACTTTACCCCCGGCGACCTTGGCTACCGCGCTTTCGACACCGAGGTGGGACGCGTGGGCACGCTCATCTGCTGGGATCAGTGGTATCCAGAAGGCGCGCGCCTGACCGCGCTCAGCGGCGCGCACGTGCTGTTTTATCCCACAGCCATCGGCTGGCACCCGGCGGAGAAAGAGCAGTACGGAGCGGCGCAGCAGGATGCCTGGCGCACCGTGCAGCGGGCGCACGCCATCGCCAACGGGGTTTACGTGGCGGCGGTAAATCGCGTGGGACACGAGACCGGCAATATCCGAGGCAAGCAGACTCCCGGCGCCGGCCTGGACTTCTGGGGCAGTTCGTTTATCTGCGACGCATTCGGCACGGTGATTGCCGAAGCATCGTCGGAGGGCGAGGAAATCCTGATCGGCGAGGTCAGCCTGCGCAAGCTGGAAGAAGTGCGCCGCAACTGGCCCTTCCTCCGCGACCGTCGCATCGACAGCTACGCCCCGATCACGAATCGCATGATCGATTGAAGGAAAAACTTAACCACAAAGGGCACGAAGGGACACGAAGGAAATACTGTACCTTTGTGATTCTTCGTGTCCTTCACGGTTGGAATTGCAAGTATGGTGGCAAAGAAGAAGTCTAACGAGACTCCCGCCGCCCTCGGCTACCGTATGCCTGCCGAATGGGAGCCGCACGCCTCCACCTGGCTGGGGTGGCCGCACAACCGCACCGACTGGCCGGGCAAGTTTCAGCCGATCCCCTGGGTCTATGCCGAAATCGTGCGCCACCTGGCGCGCGTGGAGCGCATAGACATCATTGTCGAAGACGCTGCCGCGGAAGCCAAGGCGCGCGAGGTGCTCGACCGCGCCGACGCGCTGCGCGATACCGTCCGCTTTCACCGCTGGCGCACCAATCGCGGCTGGACGCGCGACTTCGCTCCCATCTTCGTCAAGCGCAATGACAAACGAGATCGCGTTACCGCGGTCAATTTCCAGTTCAATGGCTGGGCCAAATATCCCGACTGGCCGCTGGACCAGCGCGCCTCCGAGCAGATGGTGCGCTGGCTCAAGTTCCCCGTCTGGCGGCCGGTTACGGCACACGCGCCGTCGCGTAGGCGCAGCCCGAAGCCCATGCCGCGGCCTGCTGCTCACCACGGAAGAATGTCTGCTCAGCGAAACGCAGCAGCGCAATCCCGGGCTGACGCGCCGTGACCTGGAGCGCGTCTTCGCCGATTATCTTGGGATCGAAAAAGTTCTCTGGCTGGAGCGCGGCATCGCCGGCGACGACACGCACGGCCACATTGACGATATCGCCCGCTTCGTCTCGCCCGATACGATTGTCACCGCTGTCGAGGGCAACCGCGACGACGCCAATCACGAGCCGCTGCAAAGGAATCTTGAAAGCCTTCGCGGGATGTCTGACCAGCGCGGACATGGACTCAACATTGTCGAACTCCCCATGCCCGCGCCGGTCATTTTTCGCCAGCGACGTTTGCCCGCCAGCTACGCCAATTTCTACGTCGCCAACCGCCGCGTGCTGGTGCCCGTCTTCAACGATCCCAATGATCGCCGCGCGCTCAACATCCTCGCCGACCTGTTCCCCGATCGCGAAATCATTCCCATCTACTGCGGCGATCTGATCTGGGGTCTGGGAGCCATTCACTGCATGACCATGCAGCAACCGGCGTAGCTAGACAGTCAGACCGATCGACAACGTTCGTCTACATTTTTGTGGTTTCAGGCCGAGCACCGCTAACACAAGCAGCCATCGATGCAGTTTCGCAGTGGCAATACAGGCCGTACCTCTTGAATGGCACTCCCGTTGAGATTGAGACGCAGATCACGGTGCAATTTAAATTGCACTAGCAGCGGGCCTCAGTGCTGCAATGAAGCGAAGCAAAGGCCGCTCTCAGGGGCGGCCTCTTCGAACCGAAACTGGAATCTATCTATCTTTCGTATTTCACCGGTTGCGGGCCCTGCTCCAGCGTCTGGCGGTCCCAGATGGCGCCCTCGCGGGTGTAGCTCGCCAGTTCGAAATCCTGCGTCAGTTCCAGGCAATCGGTGGGGCAGGCGTCCTCGCACAGGCCGCAGAACATGCACCGGCTCAGGTCGTAGGTAAAGTTGGTGAGCTCTTTGCGACGCGTGTTGGGGTTGCGCTCAGCGCTGACCACGATCAGATGCTCCGGGCAGGCCAGCGCGCACAGGTCGCAGGCAATGCACAGCGTCTCATCCGTATCCGGGTTGACGTTGAGGCGCGGCGCACCGCGGTAGCGCTCGGCCACCTGCGGACGCTGCAGCGGATACTGCTCGGTATAGACCTCTTTCGGGTGCTGGTAACGAAACGTCACCTTCAGCCCCTTGATGAGGTCCACCATCAGAACTTTGTCTATAACTTGTTTTAGCCCCACGGCGCCAGTCTACTCCACCGCAGGTGTGACGCGCCACCGGGAGGCCGCCGGAGCCTAGATTCCGCTAACAATTCAAATTGCAAATTACCAATTACCGTTTACAAATGGAGGTAATGTCCGACGAACTCAGCATGGAGGAGGCCCTGCGCGAAGCCGCTCGCGCGCAGGCTGCAGGCGAGGTGCCGGTCGGCGCCGTGGTGGTCTGCGACGGCCGCGTTGTCGGGCGCGGTTTCAACCGCAACCTCAGCGATTCCGATCCCACGGCACACGCCGAGATCGTCGCCCTGCGCGAAGCCGGCCGCACCGTCGGCAATCACCGCCTGCTGGACTGCGAGATGTTCGTCACCATCGAGCCTTGCGCCATGTGCGCCGGGGCGCTGATGCACGCCCGCCTCAAGCGGCTGGTGTACGGCGCCGACGATCCTAAAGCCGGCGCGGTTCATTCCGTCGTGCCCGTGCTCAACCATCCTCAACTCAACCACCGCATGGAGGTCACCGCAGGCGTGCTCGCCGCCCGTTGCCAGGAGCTGCTGCAGAGTTTCTTCCGCGCGCGCCGATAGCCGGGCTGTGTCGGCTGGTGCGGCATTGTGGCGCAGGCGCCCTCGCTTCCGACCGCGTCAGGTACAATCTGGGTTTCTATGAAAATCAAACTTGCCTCGCTCCTCCTCTTTCTTCTGGCCTGCGCAGCGTCCGCGGAGGTCACTCCCGGAAGTGTCCGCTGTGGCCGCCTGCTCGACGTTCGCACGGGTCGCGTGCTCACCAATCAGGTGGTCTCGTTCGACAGCTCCGGCTTGATCACCTCGATCGGTCCCGCCGGCACATCAACGATCGACCTTCCGAACGCCACCTGTCTTCCCGGACTGATTGACGTGCACACGCACATTACCGGCGACGCCACAATGCACGGTTACCGCGCCCTCGGCATCTCCATTCCGCGCGAAACCACCATCGGCGTGAAGAACGCCAGGATTACGCTGCGCGCCGGCTTCACCACTCTGCGCAACGTCGGCGCCGACGGCTTCACCGACGTTGCCGTGCGCGACGCCATCAATGCCGGGGATATCGAAGGCCCGCGCATGCTGGTCTCCGGCCCGGCGCTGGGCATCACCGGCGGCCACTGCGACGACAACCTGTTGCCCTTCGAGTATCACCGCACCGCGGAGGGCGTAGCCGACGGTCCCTGGGCGGCGCGCCAGAAAGTCCGCGAGGTCATCAAGTACGGCGCCGACCTGATCAAGATCTGCGCCTCCGGCGGCGTGCTCAGCAAGGGCGACCAGGCTGCCGCGCCGCAGTACACGCTGGAGGAGATGCAGGCCATCGCCGCCGAAGCGCACAAACTCGGGCGCAAGGTTGCCGCGCACGCGCACGGCGCCGAATCGATCAAGGACGCCATTCGCGCCGGCATTGATTCCATCGAACACTCCAGTCTGATCGACGACGAAGGCATTCGCCTGGCCAAGGAGCATGGGACCTATCTCGTCTTTGACATCTACAACGACGACTACATTCTCGCCATGGGGGAGAAGTCCGGCATGCTTCCCGAATCCATCGCGAAAGAAAAGCAGATTGGGCGGCTGCAGCGCGAGAATTTCCGCAAGGCATTTCAGGCGGGAGCGAAGATGGCCTTCGGCACCGACGCCGGCGTCTATCCTCACGGCGACAACGCGAAGCAGTTCGCCAAGATGGTGGAGTGGGGCATGAAGCCGCTGGATGCTATCCAGGCCGCGACCATCAACGCCGCCGACCTGCTTGGCTGGAGTGACCAGGTCGGGACGCTGGAGAAAGGCCACTTCGCCGACCTGATCGCGGTTGAGGGCGATCCGCTGGCCGACGTCAAGGTGCTGGAGAACGTTCGCTTTGTCATGAAGGGCGGCACGGTGGTCCGGAACGATTTCGCGCGCCATTGAGCCGGCAGCACGAAGCTACAAGCATGCGCCCCATCCGCATCCCAGATGAGAGCTCGAAAAACAAGAGCAACGAGGCTAAATCGCGCTATGTACTACCTGCTGAAGACGGAGCCTTCCGAATATTCCTTCGCCGATTTGCAGCGAGACAAAGTAACTGTCTGGGACGGAGTGACCAATCCGGTAGCCCTCAAGAACCTGCGCGCGACCAAGCCGGGAGACGGCCTGATCATTTATCACACCGGCGAAGAGCGGCGGACCGTGGGCACAGCTTCCGTGGTCAGCGTGGATTTAGCCGATCCGAAGACACCGGCGGTGACAATCAAGGCCGGGCGGGAGTTGGCGACCGCGACATCGCTGGCGGAAATCAAGGCCAACCCGGAGTTCCGGGACTCGCCGCTGCTGAAGCAGGGCAGGCTATCCGTGGTTCCCCTGACGGAGGAGCAGTACCGCATACTCACGGGCGGCTAGTAGTGCCCACAACGGCTTCCTTGACTACTCTTGTTGCGTGCATTGTTTTGGGCGGAAATCGAAGGGTCCGCACCACAACAGCTGTTTTGCTGGCGGAGAGGGAGGGATTCGAACCCCCGATACCCGTCAAGGTATGTCCGCTTTCGAGGCGGATCGTTTCAACCACTCACGCACCTCTCCGCGCCACGAATCCGGCAGCGGCAACCGGAATCGCATTTCGAATTGTAGAGGTCCTTCGCTTCCCGCTCAGGATCTCGGCGACGGGCTCACGGCGCTGCGCGCCTCACGCCCGCCAAGCGCCTCGACTTTCGAGGCGGATCGTTTCAACCACTCACGCACCTCTCCGCGCCAAATAGGAAGGAAATCGAGTGGTCTACAAAAAGCCGCCTCTCCGGCGGCCACCTCTATCCTATCAAAATTGCCGGTGTCGCAGATACGCGACTTCCTCCGGCGCCGCCGCATCCAAAACCGCAGTGGTAAACAATCCAAACCGCAGCCGTTGAACGGAGAGAACGATGGCCACGATGCGCGCTGTGCAGGTTCCCCGCCCTGATGGTCCCTTCGAATTGGTCGAGCGTCCGCTGCCGGAGCCGCGGGCGCGGGAGGTGCGCGTCAAAGTGCAGGCGTGCGGCCTGTGCCACAGCGACTCCTTCACCAAGACAGGCATGTGGCCGGGAATTCAGTACCCGCGCGTTCCCGGGCACGAGATGGCGGGCCTGATCGACGCCATCGGCCGTGATGTTCCGGAGTGGAAGCCGGGGCAGCGCGTCGGCATTGGCTGGCATGGCGGACATTGCGGCCACTGCACATCGTGCCGGCGCGGAGATTTCATCACCTGCCGCAACGGGCAGATACCCGGCATTACTTACGACGGCGGATACGCGGAGTACGTGGTCGTGCCCTTCGAAGCGCTGGCGGCGATTCCCGAAGCGTTCTCGCCGGTGGATGCCGGTCCCATGATGTGCGCCGGGATTACGACCTTCAACTCGCTGCGTCACAGCGGCGCCCGCGCCGGCGATCTGGTGGCGATCCTCGGGCTGGGGGGTCTCGGGCACCTGGGAGTGCAGTTTGCGGTCAGGATGGGTTTCGACACGGTGGCCATCGCGCGCGGCGAGGACAAGGGGCCGCTGGCCAGGCAACTGGGAGCGCATCACTACATTGATAGCCAGAAGGAAAACGTCGGCGAGAAGCTGCAGGCACTGGGCGGAGCGAAAGTAATCCTCGCCACCGTGACCAGCGGACGCGCTATGACGGCTGCCCTGTCCGGTCTCGGCCTGGACGGGAGGTTCGTCATCGTGGGCGCGGCCGACGAACCGCTAGCGGTTGACGTCCTGCAGATGATCGGCGGGCGGAAGTCGCTTCAGGGCTGGCCCTCGGGCACCTCGGCGGATTCGCAAGATACCTTGGCCTTCGGCGCGCTCACAGGCGTGCGTCCGATGACCGAGGTCTATCCTCTGGAGCGCGCGGCGGAAGCGTACGAGCGCATGATGAGCGGCAAGGCGCGATTCCGGGTCGTGCTTACGACCGGCAACTCATAACCGCTTGCAGCCAGCCTCTGACTTCGTCCTCGGTGGGAATGCGCCCCTGCTCTTCACCACGCCATCGAACGCGACTGCGGGCGTGGAAAGCACGCCGATTTTGGCCATGGCCGGAAAATCGGAAATTTTCTCGACCTCGGCTTCGACACCTGGGGCTTCAACCGCCAAGCGCACGATTTTTTCCGTCTGCTTGCAGCGCGCACATCCCGGTCCGTACACGGTGATTTTCATGAGAGCTCCTACATCAAGAAGTTGAATAAATAGCCGAAAATGGATGCCACTCCCCGACGGTACACGAGCCGGATTGAATGGCCTTCCTCAGCCGGCGCGAGTCCTGCGCCAGTTCGGGACAAGCCGCAAAAGCGTGGCGCAGGAAAACGAAGAGCGTGCGGTGCAGGCGCTTTGCCGGCTGCGCCAGTTGGTAATACATGCGCGCGCCTTCACGCCGGTCCGTGACCAGGCCGGCGTGCTTGAGGTAAATCAAATGGCGCGAAATGTTGGGTTGCGGCGAAGCCAGCACGTACTGGATGTCGCAGACGCAGAGCTCGCCGTGGAGAAGCAGGTTGAGAATCCTAAGCCTCGTCTGATCCGCGAGCCCCTTGAATAACCGCTCCAAATCTTCCATGCGAAGTCTCCGCTGTGATTCTACCACTGATATTCACATACACGTATACATGTATGCTAGTATGCTAGGCTGTGATGCGAGGCACCGTCGAAAGTGATCCGCCTTGGAGGCGTTCGTGAAGCCGAAGGTGTTGTTCCTGTGCACGGGTAATTCAGCGCGCAGCCAGATGGCAGAAGGCTATCTGCGTCATGTCGCCGGCGATCGCTTCGAGGCCATGAGCGCCGGCATTGAGCCCAAAGGACTCAATCCTTTGGCGATCGAGGCCATGCGTGAGGCCGGCATCGACATATCCCACCAGACTTCCAAGGACGTCGTCAGCCTCCTGGGCCAGTCCGTCGCTTACGTGGTTACGGTCTGCGACAACGCCAGGGAGCGCTGCCCGATATTTCCTGGTACCTGGAAGTTTGTCCATTGGAGTCTGGAAGACCCGGCCGCCGCCGAAGGAACCCACGAGGAACGGCTCGGCGTTTTCCGCCGGGTGCGCGACCAGATCATCGCCAACATCGATGGGGCGTTCGTGCGCGGCCAGATTGCTCAAAGGCAAGCCTGACTGTGTGCCTCTCCGACTGCTTGCAGCCGCAGCATGGGCTCCGGCGCAAATCCGCTACTTGCGGTCCAGGCGGGCGTCGGCGCCGCAGAAGGTCTTCAGGCCCTCGTAGGCGAGGTATTCGCGGGCTGCTTCGTCGTCTTTGAGGTAGGTGTCCCAGAAGGCGATGGTCTCCAGCTTGGCGCACTTAAACAGATTGGTTTCGATCGCGCGGCGGCGGAAGGGGCCGACGAAGGTGAAGTGCGTGGCGCCCTGGAGTTCCACGTCGTACTTGTCGCCCTCGGGAGCGCCGTTGAAAGGCTGGCTGCGCCAAGTCGGAGTGCGGCGCTGGGTGCCGAAGTCGCGCGATCCGTACATCGCCAGCATGGGCACGCGGATGTGTTCCCACGAGCGCGAGGTCAGGCCCATTTCGCCCTCGCCCTGCGGTGAGAGCGCAACGATCGCGCGTACCCGTTTGTCGGCGAAGCTCTGCGGGGCCTTGGCGCCGGGCATCAGCACGGTGGCGCCGCCGATTGCGACCGCCGTGTAGGCGCCGTAGGAATGACCGCCGACGCCGATGCGCGCGCGGTCGAGCTTGCCTTTCAGCGTGGGCGCGAGTCTTTCGATTTGCGCGAGCGAGTCAATAACGAAGGAGATGTCTTTCGGGCGGCTGCGCCACAGACGGGAGTCGAGCAGGACCTGACGCAGAGTTCCCCGGTAGCCGCTGTCCTGCCTGGAGTCGGCGTGCGAAGGATGAATGCTGACGTAACCGTAGCTGGCCCAGTATTGACCGAGGGCGGAATACGCTTCCCGCGAAGCGAACGCGCCGTGCGAAAAGATGACGACGGGAAACGGGCCCGGGCCTTCGGGATAGTAGATCTTCAGCCGCAGATCCTTGTCGCGCGCGGAGTCGTGCAGGACGAGTTCGTCAATGGTAAGGACGCGCAGCGGCCCGCGGTCGGGATTGTAGGGGCGCGGATCGGCGAACGCCGCCAGCGACACCAGAAATACGAGAGCGACGACTGGCTTGCCTGTGATCATGCGGCACACACACGGTCATGAGCCTGAGGAGGAAAAAAGCAACACGGAGCGTTATGGCTTGCCACCCGGCGGCCCGAGCATGCGCTCCGGCAACGGATTCTGCTCGGATTCATTGAGCCACAGTATGTTGAGCACCCACCAGCGCTGACCGTCGTTGAAGAGCTGAATGCTGTTGATGCCGCGGGCGAACGGCTTCTCGCCCTTGGCATGGCGCGACTCGTAGGTGCTGAACACCTGCGCAATCTGCGCCCACTGTTCCACGCGGTTGGCTGCGGCGCTTTCGTAGAAGCCCTCCTTGGCGAAAAAAGGTTCGGTGCGGGTGACATAGTCCTCGACGCTGAGCAGACGCGCCGCGTAGCCGGTTTTAGCCGGCGTCGCGGCCAGCGGCATCAGGCGCGCGCCCGCCCAGAACAGCGAACGGAAGCGGTTCCAATCGCGCTTCTGCCCGGCTGGTCCGGAGAGCACGTCGTAGATCGCGCTGACGATGCTGTCGATGGATTTCACGTCGGCGGGGTTGGCGGCGGGAGTTTCCGGCTTCTGCTCCGCTTGCTGTGCGAACGACATGGAGCCGAGCAACACCGCAAACATCAGGACGGCAGCTTTCATTTCTCACCTCGCGACCAGCAGATTACTCCATCGAACCCAGTTCACGCCGCGGGATAGATGCCGAGCACCTTCACGAATTCGGCTATTTCCTGGAGATGGGCGAGCGCCTTGCGGGCCGCTTCGTCGTCACCGCGCTGGTAGTCAATGAAAAAGACATACTCGAACAAGCGGCCGCGGAGAGGGCGGGATTCGATCTTGCTGAGGTCAATATCGCGCAGGGCAAAGACGCTGAGCGACTTGAATAGGGCTCCGGGCGCGTTCTTCAGCGCGAAGGCGATGGAAGTCTTGTTGGCGCCGCGCACCATGCGGCGAGTGCGGCCGACGAGAAAAAAGCGAGTGAAGTTCTGTTTGTCGTCTTCCAGCCCGCGCTGCAGGATGCGGCCCTTGTACACGCTGGCGGCGCGGCTGCCGGCGATGGCGGCGGCGTTGCGCAGGTTCTCCTCGACGACGTGACGAACGCTGCCGGCGGTGTCGTAGAAGGATTCGGGGCGCGCCTGGGAGTGGCGGCGAAAGAACTCGCGGCACTGTTCCAGTGCGACCGGATGGGAAAAGACGCGCTCGACGTCTTTCAGCTTCACGCCGGGAGCGGCGATAAGGTTGTGGCGGATGCGTAGCCGGAATTCGCGCTGGATGAACGTATCGCGCGCCAGCAGTAGGTCAAGGTGCTGCGCCACGGGCCCGGCGAGCGAGTTTTCGATGGGAACCAGCGCCGCGGCGACGCTGTGGGAATCGAGGCGGTCGAACACCTCAGACGAGGTGACACAGGGCACGACCGAGGAGCCGGGCAGAAACGTACGCGCCGCTTCGTCGCTGAAGGAGCCGAGTTCGCCCTGGATGGCAACTTTCATAACAGAGTACTCAGTGTCCGGCGGCCAGTCTGCCGAAATCGTGGAGCTGCTTACGAATTTGTACAACGTTCGGCGTATCGCCCGCACCAGATTATTCAGAACGGGCGCACTTTCATCACAGTTTCTTGCCCATCAGCAGAGCGTCAAGTTTGTCCAGGTAATATCGCGGGATGGTCTTCAAAACGGAATAGTCGCGAGCTTTGTAGAACCGCAGCGCCGTGTTGTTGTCCACCGCAGTTTCCAGGTAAATGCTGGTGCAACCCGCGTTGCGGAGGCGCTGCTCGCATTCGTCCATCAGCAGCGAGCCCACTCCGGCGCGGCGGGCTTCAGGAACAACGTCGATGGTCACAATGTGCCCGAGGCCGCGGGGAAGTCTCTGCCCCACCAAAAAGCCGACGATGCGCCGCTTCCCTGCCCCGCTCTCTTTCATTCCCGAGCCGGCACTTTCGGCGACGATGGCAAACGCGCCGGGCAGCGCGATGTAGTGCGCCAGCTCGCACTGCGAGTAGGCGATACCGCCGGCGAAGCACTGTTGGTCGATTTCCCACAGGCGGCGGAAGTCGTCGGAACGGTAGTCGCGCAGGCTGATGGGCGAGCTTTTCGGCTCGCGGCGTGCGGGCATACCTTCAGCGTATCAGGCTGCGTGGTGGACAAAGAAGCGCTGGAGCCAGGATCATCGGGGTGCGGGACTATGCGCGAATCTGGACGACTTCCGCGCGCTTCAGTTGACCGCAGGCGGCGTAGATGTCGCGCCCTCGCGGACGCCGAATAAAGGTGGGAGTGCCGGCGCGGATCAGCGTTTGCTGGAAAGTATGTACGCGCTCATCGGCGGGCGTCGAGAATGGGATTTCCGGTCCGGGGTTAAGCGCGATCAGGTTGACCTTAGCCTTGAGCCCACGAATCAACTCCACCACCTCGCGCGCGTTCTGCACGCTGTCGTTGACGCCGTTGAGCAGCACGTATTCGAACGTCAGGCGCTCGCGAGGTCGCAGCGGGAACTGGCGTGCGGCGGCGATCAGTTGCGTGAGGTCCCACTTGCGGTTGATGGGCATGACCTGCTCGCGCAGGGCGTCATTGGACGCGTTGAGCGAGATGGCAAGTTTGGGGCGGACCAGTTCGGCACCGAAGTCCCGGATACGCGGCACGATGCCCGCCGTGGAGACCGTCATCCTTGATTCCGGGATCCCGACTCCAGCAACCAGCAGGCGCACGGCCTTGATGAAGTTGTCGTAATTGAGGAAAGGCTCGCCCTGGCCCATGAAAACCACGTTGATCCGCTCGAATTCGAGGGAGACGTTCTGGTCCTGCAGGACCCGCAGTATTTGGCCGACAATTTCGCCCGCGGTCAGGTTTCTCGGCAGACCGAGCAGAGCGGTCATGCAGAACTGGCAATTGACTGTGCAGCCCGCCTGGCTGGAAACGCAGATGGTGGCGCGTTTGGGCCCGCCCCGTCTCGCTCCCTCGCTTCGCTTCGGGACAGGCTCCGGCGGGCAAGACAAGGGTGCGGCACCCCGCAGTTCCTCCTCGCCGGCCTCGCTGCCGTCGCCCTGCTCGCCGTCGTCGCCTTCCGGCATCCACACGGTCTCGACGCTCTGCCCGTCGGCGAAGCGAATCAGATAGCGCACGGTACCGTCGACGGAAACGAATTTCTTCTCGATGGATGGAATCCCGGCCACATATTGTTCCGCCAGTTGCGCACGCCAAGACTGCGGCAGCGCCGTGATGTGGTCGAGGGCTTCGACCCGCTGCCGGTATAGAGCGTCGAACAGTTGCCGCCCTCGATAGGCAGGCTGGCCGGCATTCACTGCCAGGGCGGCAAGCTCCTGAAGGTCACGGCCTAAAAGTGCGTCATGCGGCGCTTCTCTCATTGCATCCAAAAGGGGCAGCGACAGACGGATATGCCCATTCTATCCGCTGCGGGGCAGCCGGCGGCGGTTCCCGGCATCGCTTCAACGAATCACTGTAAGTGATTGATTCTGCACGGCGAATGTTTGTGCACGCGGCTGCCCGCGGTATGTAAGAATCTTGTTAGGGCCTCCGAGCCGTTCCCAGGCGCGGTTCAGGTTGAGTGGGACAAGTCATGGTCGAAGAACTCCGTAGCATTCGGCGCGAAATGCTGCCGAACGGTCTGATTGTGCTGACCGAGGAGATGGCGCACATCCGGTCCGTATCGATTGGCATTTGGATTAAGACCGGATCGCGCCATGAAGACCCGGAGTCGAATGGCATCTCCCACTTCGTCGAGCATATGGTGTTCAAGGGCACCAAGACCCGCACCGCCGAGGACATTGCCCGGCAGGTGGACTCGATCGGTGGCAACCTCGATGCCTTCACTGCCAAGGAATGCATTTCCTTCGACATAAAAGTCCTGGACGAGCACCTGCCCATCGCCATGGACGTGCTCAGCGACCTGGTGCTCAACCCCGTCTTCGACACCAAGGACATCGCCCGCGAGCGCGGAGTGATCCTGGAAGAGATTAAGATGGACGAGGACAACCCCGACTACCTCGTCCACGAGATCTTTACCCAGAATTTCTGGAAGGACCAACCCCTGGGCAAGCCCATCCTGGGCACCAAGGAGACGGTGCGCCGATTCGAGCAGGAACTGCTATTCAACTACTGGCGGCGGTTCTTCATCCCCAACAACATGATCATCTCCGCCGCCGGCAACCTGAACCACGAGCGAATCGTCAAGCTGGTGCGGGAAAAGTTTTCCGGACTGCTGGCGGGCAAGAACGGCTTCCTCCAAGCCACGCCAAAGGTTTCCGCGCGCATCATCATGCGCAACAAGAAAGCACTGGAGCAGGTGCAGATTTGTGTTGGTGTGCCCTCGCATCCCGTGGGCCACCAGCAGCGCTACGCCGGCTACATCCTGAGCACGCTGCTGGGCGGCGGCATGAGCTCGCGCCTTTTCCAGAACATCCGAGAGCGCCAGGGGTTGGCATACGCGATCTATAGCGAACTGAACCCTTACCGCGATACCGGGTGCCTGTCCATTTATGCCGGCACTTCGCGTGAATCGGCGCCCAAGGTGGTGCAATTGGTGGTGCAGGAATTCCGGAACCTGAAGGCGGAAGCGATTCCGGCAGAGGAACTGCGCCGGGCCAAGGACCAGCTCAAGGGCAGCCTGATGCTCAGCCTGGAGTCGTCCACCGCGCGTATGTCGAACCTGGCGCGCCAGGAGATGTACTTCGACCGCTTCATCGGCCTCGACGAAATCGTGAACAGCATCGAAAAGGTCACGTCGGAGGAACTGATCGCGCTGGCCAACGAATTCTTCAAGCCGGAGTCTATCGCCGTCACCGTGCTGGGCAATCTGAACGGGCTGAAGATCTCCCGCGATCAGCTGGTGGCCTGATCTACGGTACCGCGTTCAATCCCAGGATCTTCATCTGTTGGTCAATTCTTTTGCGATTCACCGCTTCGGCGCGGAACTCCACCTCCGCTTCCTGTACTTTACCGAGTCGTTTCAGCACTGTGCCCAGCCCAAAGTGATATCCCGGAGAGTCGGGTCGCAACTCGACGGCGCGACGAAGCGGGGCCTCCGCCTCGGCGAAGTGCCCCATGTTTAAGCGGGCCATTCCGAGATAGTAAAACTGGCTGCCGCTCATCGGCTGGATCTCCGGAGGCCAGGCGGCAATGGCGCGCATCAGCGTCCGTTCTGCTTCGGCATAGTTTTCGGCGCGGTAGTAGTAAATGCCGAGGTTACACAACCCCGCCCAGTAGTCGGGCTTCTCGATGGTGGCTTCGCGTTGGACGCGCAGCGCGGCGTCCAGATCGCCGACCATGCCGTACGCTTCGGCAAGTCCTTCGGTGGCGCGCACGTTGTGCGGCGCGAGTTGCCGGGCGTGCGTGAACAGCGCAATATCGTTGTCCCAGGGCAAACTTTGCACGACGGTGGCCACCGTCAGCGTCAAGCCGAGAGCGACTGCCGCCGTCGTTCCAAGCCAGCCGCTCGTCTCAGTTCTCGCCCCCGCCGATGACTTCCTGCCCACGACTCTGTCCGGTGCCTTCCCCGGCAGAAAGGCGCTTGCCAGCATGAAGGCAAGGGCAATCGATGGGACATACAGGAAGCGGTCGTGGATGAAATCGTGCATCTGGAATACGACTGAGCCGACCACGACGGGCAGCAATGGCAACAGAATGGCGACGCCGCCAAACAGCATGCGCCGCGAGCGCCGGAACAACACGATAAATGCGCCGGTCAGCGCCACGATCCCCAGGGTCGGCAACACGAAATCACGCGACCAGAACGACTTCACCAGGTCGAAATCGTCATAGTAGGCGTTGAGCCGGAACGGCCAAGCCAGGAGTTGCAAGTAGCACCATAGAATCTTGGGCCAAGTCAGCACCACCGATGCCAGCGGGCGGTGATGCATGGGGCTGACCACCCCGCGCAATACCGCGCCGCGCGCCCCTAGGTAAGCGAGCGTGATCACCGCATACGGCGCCAATAACAGCGCCGTTCGCCGCAAGTTGAACCGGGTTCGCCGGCCGGCGTTCTCGTCGGGCGCAAGAATTTCGTACGCCAGAATGACCCCGGGCATAACCACCCCGGTTTCTTTCAGCAGTACGGATACCACGTATAACATCACCGAGGCGGTGAGCCACCAGGCGCGCTTTGTCCCGCCGTCCCGCCAGTTCAGGTAGGCGAGGAACGTCGCCATGCAGGCGATCGCCACCAGGGTTTCGGTATTTCCCGAGATCCACGCCACCGCCTCGATATGGACCGGGTTAACGCCGAACAGCATGGCCGCGACCGCCGCAGCTCGTCGCGAACCCAGCAAGCGCAGTCCCAGACGGTACACCAGCCAAGTCGCTACCAAATGCAGGGCGATGCTCATCAGATGCCACCACCCGGGCGTCAGTCCGAAGACGGCGTGCATGACCCGCATCCACAACAGGAACAATGGCCGGTAGTAGTTCCCCGCCCAGGCGGGTTGCTGGAAATTCCACACGTGTCCGGTGAAGTAATGGGGCACAAATTGCCAGGCTTGCACCCAGGGGTTCAGTGCGATCTGGAGGTGGTCGTCGAAGACGAAATCAAAGACGATGGTGCGCGCGTAGGCCGCAAAAGTAAGCAGGAACGCGAGGCGGAGCAGGAGACCGTCTGAATGGGCTGTCCACCACGGGGCCACGGGTGCATGCCGGACTGCAGGTTGTGGTTCTCGCCTCGATGCCTCTGTGGTTTCCGTTGCCATGCGTGTGCGATTCCTTTATCGATGCTGCCGCTTCACCGTAGCGAGTGCTTCCTGGTATTCCGGGGCATTCGGTTGCAGGCGAACTGCTTCTGCCAGCGATTTTCCGGCAGCGTCATCGTGTCCCAGTTTCATCTGCGCCAACCCAAGGTAATAGTACTCATCGGGGGTGCCGTGCAACTGCGTGGCGCGCGCCAGATAGCGCTCGGCCTCGGCGTAGCGACCCAGCTTGTACTGCGCGAATCCCATGCGATAGTTGGCGTACCAGTAGTCGGGATCGCTCGCCAGCACCACCTGGTATAGCTTGCTTCCCTCGGCGTACATGCCGCGCTGCACCAGCGACGCCGCCAGTTTGTTGCGCGGCAGGTCGTTATTCGGCGCCACCGCCATGCCGTGGTAGTAGAGCAACAGGTCATTCGCCCACGGAACGCTCTGCGCCACGGTGGCGAAGGCCATCAGGAAGCCCAGCGCCAGCGCCACCAACTGTCCTGCCGGCCGCGCCAGCACTTTAACCGCGTCCAGTTCTGCCAGTGCCATCGCGACCAGCAGCGCAAATCCCACCGAGGGCAGGTACAGGTAGCGATCATGGATGAAATCTCCCATCGGCAGGACCGACAGATACAGCAACGGCAAAATCGGCGTTACCAGCCACACCGACGCGAACGCCACCACCGCGGATCGTGACTTGCGCCACCACCACACCAGCAACCCGATTGCCATTCCGATGCCGATCAGCGGTAATCCTACATACCTCATGCTGACGTGCGTCACATAAGGCGTGTCGTAAAACACGCTCAGGCCCACCGGCGCCAGCAGCAGCCGGATGTACGCCCACAGCGCCGACGGGATCGTCAGCAGCGCGATCTTTGCCGGCAGCTCCACCGTCTTGTGCGCGACGCCGTGCAGCGCCAGGCTGCGAGCCGCCAGGTACGCCCCTGTTACCAGCACGAACGGGAGCGCCGCCACTGCCGCCGACCGTAGCCGTGCCCTCCATTTGTCGCCGGCAGCCGCGAAGAGCCATTCGTAGGCCATCACCAGCGCCGGCAGTACCACCGCCGTCTCTTTCGAGAGCAGTGCCAGTGCGTACAGTGCCAGCGAGACCAGAATCCAGTGCGCGCTTCGCCCGCGCTCGCGATAATTCAGATAAGCCAGAAACGCCGGTATCAGGAACAGCGCCAGCAGGGGCTCCGTACCCCCGGAAACCCATGCCACCGCTTCCAAATGCACCGGGTGCAATCCGAACAGCAGCGTGGCCATTGCGGCGATTCGCCGCCGCCTCGTCAGCCGCAGCGCCAGCACGAACACCAGCGCCGTCACTCCGACGTGCGCCAGCACCGTCGTCAGGTGCCACAACGGCGCATGCAGCCCGAACAGGCTGTGGTTAATCAGCAGCCACGCCAGGAAAACCGGCCGATAGTAATTTCCCACCGCGAACTGCTGCATCCACACGTTGGCGCGGAAATACAGCGGAAAAAACTTCCAGCCCTGGATGGCGGGGTTGGCGACGATTTGCCCCAAGTCGTCGTAGACAAACTCAAACTGCAGCGTCCCCAGATAAACCAGAAACGTGGCCGCCAGCAAAATACCGACCAACAAAGATGTGGAGAAACGCGGCTTGGATAAGGCGGCCTGATGCGACGACATCCGGGACGATTCCAGTTATGAGGAGCGGTCAGCTCATTGTAGCCGAGATTTCACCCGTCTCATGCGGCGCACTGTCGTCTCAACTTGCACCACCAGTGGCAAAAATGCGGTATCTCGGTGACATAAATTGTCATACATCCGACGCCTGGCGTCCCATATCGCCCCAAGCAGTCCTTACAATTCCAATCTGGCACCTGGAAGGGCTTGGAAATCAGCACCTTTTCGCCCGAGCCTACTTAGGCACCGCTTTCGGAGGTTCTGGCAGCCCACGTGCCGTTACTATCGTGACAGCGCCAGGACATTTGAGACCATTTAAGGCGAAGAAAGGGACACTCCATGCGTAAACAGAAAGGCTTCTCATTGATCGAGCTGCTGATTGTGGTGGCAATCATCCTGATTATCGCCGCGATCGCCATTCCCAACCTGCTGCGCTCGCGCATTGCCGCGAACGAAGCTTCGGCGGTGGGTTCGATC
>JAIQFT010000054.1 GCA_020073185.1 Terriglobia bacterium | reverse complement strand
CTCCCGGCAGGCCTGCTCGCTGCTGAACCGCGCTTCCAGTTCCGCCAGCGTCCTGGGATAATCCTCCACGACCTGCAGCATGGCCCAGCACACTACCTGTTGGGGTCACCTGAGTCAAGTGGATACCCCTCTTAAGAATTAAGAAGTCAGAATTAAGAATCAGAAGGCTTTGTTGACATCCTTTTCGTTCGAACTGCTCCATCCCTACGGACTGCGTGGCCTGAGCCCCGCAGGGGCGACCGAACCTAGCCCGGCACGTAAGTGCCGGGAAAGCTGCTTTTGAAATACACCGAGTCCCGTAGGGACGGCACGAAGTGAAACTTGCTTCCTGCGAGGATTTCAACAAAGCCAAGTCAGAACAAGGATTCTAGTTCTGGCCTCTGACTTCTTAATTCTTAATTTTCTTGCGCCTAATCCGCGGCGGTCGTGGCCTTGAGGAATTCCCGGCCGCGCTCGCGCTCGGTTGCCTCCTTCTTGAACCGCAGCGGCGCCTGCACGCGCGCGGGCAGGCCGAGAATGCGGATGAATCCCTCCGCATCTTTCGGGTTGTAGCCGTCCATCGTGAAGGCGGCCAGCCCGGTCTGATAAAGCGAATATTCCGACTCGCGCCCGGCGACCGTGATGTTGCCCTTGTAAAGCTTGAGCGTGATCGAACCGCTGACGGTCTGTTGCGTCGAGGTGATGAATGCGTCCAAAGCCTCGCGCAGCGGCGTGAACCACAGGCCGAAGTAAACCATCTCGGCATACTTGAGCGCGACGTGCTGCTTGAAGTGCATGACCTCGCGGTCGAGGCAGAGCGACTCCAGTTCGCGGTGCGCGGTCACCAGCAAGGTGCCGCCCGGGGTTTCATAGCAGCCGCGCGACTTGATGCCGACGAAGCGGTTCTCCACCAAGTCGACGCGGCCGATGGAGTTGCGGCCTCCGATGAAGTTCAGCTCTTCCACCAGCGAAACCGGGTTCATCGATTTGCCGTTCACCGCGACGGGCGTGCCTTGCTCGAAAGTGATTTTGACTTCTTCCGGACGATCGGGCGCCTGCTGCGGCGAGAGGGTAAGCTGCCACATGTCGTCGTTGGGCGGGTTGCTGGGATCTTCCAACTCGCCACCCTCGTGGCTGAGGTGCCAGAGATTGCGGTCGCGCGAATAGATTTTCGCCCGGCTGGCTTCGACGGGAATGCCGCGCGCTTCGGCGTAGTCGAGGCAGTCCTCGCGGGAATTCAGTTTCCACTCGCGCCATGGCGCGATCACCTTGAGCGACGGCGCCAGCGCCTGGTAGGCGTGCTCGAAGCGGACCTGGTCGTTGCCTTTGCCAGTGCAGCCGTGCGCTACGTAGCCCGCGCCCTCGGCGAGCGCGACCTCCACCTGGCGCTGGGCGATAACCGGGCGGGCCATCGAGGTTCCCAGCAGGTAGCTGTGCTCGTAGACGGCGCCGGCGCGCAGGGTAGGGAAGACGTAATCGGTGAGGAATTCCCGGCGCAGATCCTCGACGTAAACCTTGCTGGCGCCGGTTGCTTTCGCTTTGGCGATGACCGCGGCAATGTCGTCGCCCTGGCCGACGTCGGCGACCATGGCGATGACTTCGCAGCCGTAGGTCTCCCTCAGCCACGGGATGATGATGGAGGTATCGAGACCACCGGAGTATGCAAGGGCGACTTTGTCAGGCATGGAACACCAGTTTTCAGTTTTCGAGTTTCAGTTTCAGTGAGTACCGAGTACCAAGTACCGATTACGCTCTGCCGGCCTGTATCGCCGAGGCCGACTTCGCGCCTTTGCGGGCGCCGGCAAGCAGAACCATGATGGCGTTCTGCACGTGGAGGCGGTTTTCGGCTTGGTCGTAAACCACCGACTGCGGCGAGTCCAGCACCTCGTCGGTGACTTCGCAACCGCGATGCGCCGGCAGGCAGTGCATAAACACGGCGTGCGGCGCGGCCAGCGACATCAGCGCCGCGTTCACCTGGAACGGGCGGAAGATGTTGTCGCGCTTGCCGGCCTCGCTCTCCTGGCCCATGCTCGCCCACACATCGGTGTAGATGGCATCGGCGCCGGCCACGGCGGCCTGGGGATCGTTGCCGATCTCGATGACGGCCCCGGTCTGCGCCGCGACTTGCTTGGCCGCTTGCACAATGTCCTTCACCGGCTCGTAGCCCTGGGGCACGGCAAGCGAGAAATGGCTGCCGAGGTTGGCGGCGGTCAGCATCAGCGAGTGAGCGACGTTGTTGCCGTCGCCGACGAAAGCGACCTTCAGCTTCGGCAAGTCGTCGAATTTTTCCTGGAGGGTAAAGAAGTCGGCGAGCGCCTGGCAGGGATGCTCGCGGTCGGTCAGCGCGTTGATGACCGGCACGCCGGCGTTGGCCGCCATCTCGGTGACGGTCGAGTGCTTGAAGGTGCGCAGGATGATGCCCTGCACCCAGCGTTCCAGGTTGCGCGCCACGTCGGCGGCTTTCTCTCGCGACTCGATGCCGCCCGGGCACTCCATGAACAGCGCCTGCCCTCCCAGGGTGTTGATGCCGGCCTCGAAGGTGATGCGGGTGCGCAGCGAGGGCTTTTCAAACATCATCACGTACTGCTTGCCCTTCAGCGCCGTGCCGAATGCAGCCGGTTTTGCCTTGATGGACTTGGTGAGCGCAAAAATCTCATGCACCTCGTACGGCGAAAGGTGCTGGATGCCAAGCAGATCGCTCTGCTGGAAGATTGCGGGGGCGGAGCGCGGCGCCTTCGCTGCTAATGCCGGGTGCGCGGTGGCCATGCTTGACTCCTTACCTGAAATTGAGCGTGCGAGGGCCGATTACGACATTCGTTCCCGAATGCGCTTGCCAAGCTGGCGGCAGCTCTTGCTGCTGGAGCTGATCACCAGAATGGTGTCGTCACCGGCGATGGTGCCCACCAACTCGGGCCAGCTTGCCGCGTCCACCGCGGCGGCGACCGGCTGCGCGCTGCCCGCGGTGGTCTTCACCACCAGCAGGTTCTGCGCCTGGCGGACATCCACCACGAACTCGCGCAGCAGGTGCGACAGCGACGGGGTGGGCGCGGCTTCCGTCAACGTGCCCGAGGCGGCATAGCCTTCGGGTGTTTTCACCAGCCCCAGCTCCTTGATGTCGCGCGACAGCGTGGCCTGCGTGACCTTGAGCCCCTGCTGCGTAAGGCGCCGCACCATGTCATCCTGCGTCACCATGGGCTCCCGGGATACCAGTTCGAGGATGCGGTGGTGGCGCAGGGCTTTTGGGGTCGAACGCATTTTTATGCACGAACTGAATAATTATGCGTTCCGGCCCCGGCCCTGTCAACCCAAAACAGTCTTGGCGCGGCTTGCCGGGCCCGGTCCCGGCAGCCAACCTGGTCGCCCACCCAGCTCGGCCCGGGTTGTACAACCCTGCGCGTCACGGGTTAGGCTTTCCCGATGCTTCGGAGGTCGAGGGATGAGACTGCGTCGCCGTGTCCTGCCGCTGTTTTTTCTGTTGTTCAGCCTGAGCGTTCTGGCTCAAACCTCCGGCCCGCGATTCGAAATCTCCTTTCCCGCCACGGCGCACGCCGGACCGATTACCGGGCGCGTGTTTGTGATCCTCTCGCAGCATCAAGGGTCCGAGCCGCGACTGCAGGCGGGCGACTGGTTCCAGCAGACACCGATCTATGGCGCCGACGTCAGCCAGCTTCCGCCTGGCCAGGCGGCGGTGATGGATGGATCGACGCTCGGCTTTCCGCTGCAAAGCCTGAAGGAGTTGCCGGCGGGCGAGTACTACGTGCAGGCAGTGATCAATGTCTACACCGAATTCCACCGTGCCGACCGCCATATCATCTGGGCGCACATGGACCAGTGGGAAGGGCAGCAGTTCAACCGATCGCCAGGAAATTTGTACAGCGAGGTGCAGCAGGTGCGGCTGGACTCGTCGGCGGGGTACGACATCAAGCTGGAAGCGAGCAGGGTGATTTCGCCGATCCAGGTTCCGCCGGACACCAAGTACGTCAAGCGGGTGAAGTTTGCCAGCAAGCTGGTGAGCCAGTTCTGGGGACACCCGATGTACATCGGCGCAACCGTGCTGCTGCCCAAGGGATACGACGAGCATCCGAACCAGCGCTATCCGGTGGTGTACATCCAGGACCACTTCACGCTACGTGCGCCGTTGGGCTTTCAGGATGAGAGCGGCGAGGAGGGCGGCTGGCCGTCAGGCAAGGAAGCGCGCGAATTCACCACAGCGTGGCTGTCGGAAACATTTCCGCGGCTGATCCTGGTGACGTTTCTGCATCCGACGCCGTTTTTTGACGACTCGTACGCGGTGAATTCGTCGAACCAGGGGCCCTACGGCGACGCCATCATGCAGGAGCTGATCCCGTACGTGGAAACGCACTTCCGCATCATCCGCCAACCATGGGCGCGATTGCTGACGGGCGGATCGACGGGCGGGTGGGAGTCGCTGGCGCTGCAAGTGCTTCACCCCGATTTTTTCGGCGGCGCCTGGACGTTCTTTCCCGATCCGATTGACTTCCATCGCTATCAACTACTGGACATTTACCAGGACGAGAACGCGTTTGTCGCGGGCGGGGAATATGTTCCGCTGGAGCGCCCGATGATGCGCAGCGCCGAAGGCCAGGTACTGGTCACCACGCGGCAGATGAGTCTGCTGGAGGAGGTGCTCGGCAGCCACGGGCGCAGCGGCCAGCAATACGAGGAATGGGAGGCGGCATACGGGCCGGTGGGCGCCGACGGCTATCCGCGGCCGTTGTGGGACAAGCTTACGGGCAAAATCGACCGCGAGGTCGCGCTCTACATGCGCGATCGCGGCTACGACCTCACGTATCACCTGGAGCAAAACTGGCGAAAGATCGGGCCCAAGCTTGTGGGCAAGCTCCACCTGTTTTGCGGTGACATGGACAACTACTACCTGAACCTGGCGGTCTACCGCTTGGAGAATTTCCTGAAGAACACCAAGGATCCGTACTACGCGGGATCGTTTGACTACGGGCGGCCGATGCAGGGCCACGGCTGGAGTCCGTATACGGCGGCGGAACTGGTGAAGGTATTGGCGGCGGCGATGCAGAAAAACCGGCCGAAAGCTGCGGCAGCGGCAAACTAAGGTGCCGCAACCTTGTTCCACTGTGGGCCAACCGCACATTCGATGGTGACAAGAACGCTTGTGGCGCGGCCCGCGCGGCGCTAGCGTGGGGAGTGTGCAGGAAAGCCTCGCGTGTCTCCGCACCTGGGAGGACGGACATGAGGAACCTGAAAATTATCGTCGGCGCGGTCGCGGTGGTGTTGATTGTCCTGCTGACCGCAGTTACTTCCTGGAAAGAACCCGATTCGCTGCGCTATAGCGCCAGCAACGAAATCACGGCCACCGGCACGGTGCAGGAGGTACAGGAATTTTACTGCCCGGTGACCGAAGACCGCGGCACCCACCTGGTGCTGAAGACCGACCGCGGAACGATGCTGGTGCACGTGGCGCTGTCGCGCTTCCTGCGCGAGCAAAATTTCGCCATCCGGACCGGAGAGCGCCTGCAGGTGACGGGAGCCAAAATCCGCTACCAGGGCAGGGAGGGCATGATCGCGCGCGAAATCGTTCGCCGGGACGAGGTGTTCACGCTGCGCGACACCTCGGGCAAGCCGCTGTGGTCGAATTGATGGGACGGCTTACGCGTTGCCGGTGGCGCTGCGCAGGACATCGCGGAAGCGCTCGACCTGGTCGCGCTCGCCGGCATTTTCGGTGAGGAATTCCAGGCCATAGTAATAACCGTAGCGGTTGCGCACGTTGGCCCAGACACGCAAAGGCTCCGCCGAGTACGGAGTTGTGAATTCCAACTCGACCTGGTCGCCGTTGTTGAGTTCCACGCCGGCAAAAACGCACATGCCACCTTCGTTGAGTTCGGTGCCGCGTCCGTTCACGCGCGTAGTGAGGTCCCCACGGTGCACTACCAGGCGCACGGGTACGCGAATCTGGTGGCGCTTCCAGCGGCGTAGCACTTCGAAGGGACCAGGGGAGTTTGCTGCCATATGCATCATTTCTCAAGGGTAGGGTGCTTCGCGCTTCTGGGGCAGATTACTGAGGTCGTAATACCAGCGGTGCCAGCCGCCGGGCAGCGCTGAAGCAGGCTTCGGGCTCCAGGCCCCAGGCTTCAGGAAACGAAGCAGGCGTCGGGCTCCAAGCCCCAGGCTTCAGGAAAGAGAATCCCCAACCTTTCTCGTCATATGCGGGCCAGACAAGGGTGGGTGACCGCCACGGGCCACTGGCTACCGGTTCCCCCTTTTAGCTTCCGCACAAGCTAGCGTGATGTTGGGCACAGCCGGCCGGCCCATGGCGGGGGGAAACTGCAGGGTTAATATCTTTCAAATCCACGCGCACAGGAGAGGCACGCATGGCAACACTGGAGGTCAAGAAGGCCGATCTGGCCGGACCGGGCATTGGCGATTACACCGAGCTGGAAAAGATCCTGCCCAACGATTACCGCTCGCTGCTGACGGCACGCGAGACGCAGAAGGCGATTTTCGCCGCCAAGAACTACATCGAGGAGCACCTCTGCAAGGAACTCAGCCTGATGATGGTCACGGTGCCGCTGATCGTGGACGTGGAGAGCGGTGTCAACGACCTGCTGGACCGCGACGGATCGCGCACGCCCATCCAGTTCCACATCTCGAACGATTTCGGCAAGCACCCGGTGGACGCGCAGGTGGTGCAGGCGGCGACGAAATGGAAACGCATGGCCCTGCGGCAGTTCGAGTGCAAGGTTGGCGAAGGCCTCTGCACCGACATGCGCGCCGTGCGCAAGGACTACTTCCTCGACCACGACCACTCTTGCTACGTCGACCAGTGGGACTGGGAGCGCGTGATCCGGCCGGAGCAGCGCAACCTCAATTTTCTGAAAGAAGTGGTGAATTGCATTTGGAAGGTGCTGGTGGGCGCGGAAAAATTCGTGCAGGAGATGTTCCCCAAGCTGAAGGACCCGCGTTATCCCAACCTGCCGGAGAAGCTGACCTTCCTGCACGCGGAAGAAATCCTGGACATGTTCCCGGACCTGCCGCGCAAACAGCGCGAGACGCAGGTGCTGCAGAAGTACCCGGCGGTCTTCATTATCGGTATCGGGTGGCCGCTCGCCGACGGTTTGCCGCACGAGAACCGCGCCGCCGATTACGACGACTGGATCACCGACACGCGTCATGAAACGGGCAAGAACACGCACGGTCTGAACGGCGACATCCTGGTGTGGAACTACGTCACCAAACGGCGCCATGAACTGACGTCGATGGGTATCCGCGTCAACGCGGAGACGCTGAAGCGGCAGCTTGAGATGTCGAAGCTGACCGAGTTCCTGAAATTCCCCTATCACCAGGCCATCATCAGGAACGAGATTCCGCTGTCCATCGGCGGCGGCATCGGGCAGGCGCGCACCCTGATGACCCTGCTCCGCAAGGCCCATTTGGGCGAGGTCAGCGTCACCGTGTGGCCCAAGATCCTGAAAGACATGTGCGCGAGGAAGAACATCTTCGTGCTGGAGTAGTCAAAGAGGTGGTCAGTGGCTAGTGGCTAGTGAAGGGGGCGCGGCCGCTGACCACGGCCACTTGCCACTGCATTTCCAGAGTCTCGCGTATACTTCAGGCTTCCCGCACGACAAGATAATAGAGGAGAAGTGTGTTATGAGGAAATGGCTCTGCTTCGCATTCATTCTGACATTCGCGATTGTGGTCCAGGCGCAAAAGCCGCTGTTGCTGCACCAGCCGGCGGTGAGCGCCTCGCAACTGGTGTTCAGTTACGGCGACGATCTGTGGAGCGCGCCCGGCGAGGGTGGAGCGGCGCATCCGCTGACCACCGGGCCGGGCTCGAAAAGCGACGCGGCCTTTTCGCCGGACGGTAAATGGGTTGCCTTCACCGGCACTTATGACGGCAATGCCGACGTGTACGTCATGCCGGCGACCGGCGGCGAGCCCAAGCGCCTGACCTTCCATCCCGCATTGGATGGCGTAGTCGGCTGGACGCCCGACGGCAAGCAGGTTCTGTTTAGCTCCTCGCGCAACAGCTACGCGGGATTCACGCAACTGTTCACCGTCTCGCTCGACGGCGGGCTCCCGCACGAGCTTCCGCTGCCGGAAGGGGTTATGGGATCGTTTTCGCCCGACGGCCAGCAACTCGCGTACGTTCCGGTGTGGAACTGGCAACCGGGGCGGGCATGGAAAAACTACCGCGGCGGGCGCACCGCGCGCATCTGGATTGCCAAGCTGGCGGATTCCAGCGTGACCGAAATTCCGCGCGACAAGAATTCCAACGACTTCAATCCTCTCTGGATCGGCGACAAGATCTACTTCCTTTCCGATCGCAACGGTCCTATCACCATGTTCGTGTACGACACGCGCAGCAAGAAGGTGGACCAGTTGCTGCCCGTGACCTCGGACATCAAGCACGCCTCGGCCGGACCGGGCGAGATCGTGTACGAGCAGCTCGGCTCGCTGCACAAGCTCGACCTGCGCAGCGGGAAATCCGCGGCGATCAACGTCGAGGTTGCCGGCGACCTGCCCGACCTGCGGCCGCATTACGTGAAGGTCGGTGACAGAGTTTCCCACTACGCTCTTTCGCCCACCGGCGTGCGCGCGGTGTTTGAAGCGCATGGCGAAATCCTGACCGTTCCCGCCGACAAGGGCGATATCCGCAACCTGACGAATACGACCAACACGGCGGAGCGCGACCCGGCCTGGTCGCCCGATGGCAAGTGGATCGCCTACTTCTCCGACGAGAACGGCGAGTACGCGCTGCACCTGCGCTCGCAGGACGGCACGCAATTGAAGAAGATCGGGCTGGGTGAAGTGCCGTCGTTTTTCTACCGGCCGCAGTGGTCGCCCGACAGCAACAAGATTGCGTACACCGACAAGCGGCTCAACGTCTGGTACGTGGACTTGGCGAAGGGCACGCCGGTGAAGCTGGACACCAATTACTACGAGGCGCCGTTCCACACGCTGGATCCGGCGTGGTCGCCCGACAGCCGCTGGATCGCGTATACCAAGACGCTGGCGAGCCACATGCGGGCGGTGTTCGTGTTCTCGCTGGAGTCGGGGAAGCCGGAGCAGATCACCGACGGGATGAGCGACGCGCGCTACGCCGCGTTCGACCGCGACGGCAAATATCTGTACTTCACGGCCAGCACCAACGTCGGGCCGACCAACGGCTGGCTGGATCTTTCCAGTTTTGCCCGTCCGGTGACGCGCAGCGTGTATGTGGTCGTGCTGAGAAAGGATCTGCCGTCGCCAATCGCGCCACAAAGCGATGAGGAGAAAGCGGCGCAGGAAGCGAAGCCGGAAGAGAAAGCTGCACTGCAGGAAGATCCCCACCCTATGTCGCCAAACCCGGGCGGCATGAGAGTGGGGCAACTGCAGGGTTCGGGCAGTGAAGAGAAGGGCTCGACGGATGAGAAGACAGCCGACAAGAAGCCGGAGAAGAAGCAGCCGGTCAGTGTGAAGATCGATTTCGAAAATATTGACCAGCGAATCCTGGCGCTGCCCATCCCGGCGCGCAATTACACCGGGCTGCACACCGGGGCGAGTGGTACGGTTTATCTGACGGAAGCGCCGGTGATGCCGACGTTTGGTCCAGGCGGCATCTCGCAAACGCTGTACCGCTTCGAGCTGGAGCCGCGCCGGACCCACAAGCTGCTCGAGGGCATTTCCGCTTTTGCGCTGTCGTTCGACGGCAAGAAAATGCTGTACCGTCAGGGCGCAGGCGAGAACGCCAAATGGCATATCGCCAGCGTGCCTCCGCCCAGCAAGCCCGGCGAGGGGCCATCGCCGGCGGCCGAGGCGGCGCCGCGGATCAGCGGCATGGCGCTGAAGCTCGACGACATGCAGGTGCTTTCGGATCCGCGCGCCGAGTGGAAGCAGGAGTATCGCGAAGTGTGGCGCATCGAGCGCGACTTCTTCTACGACCCCAATCTGCACGGAGTGAACTGGCGCGAGGCCGAGAAGCGCTACGCGCCGTATATCGAGGCGGCCGCCTGCCGCGCCGACCTGGACTACGTCTTCACCGACATGCTCGGCGAGATGTCGGTCGGGCACATGAACGTGCGCCCGCCGCAGCCACCGCATTCCACGCAACCGAAGACGGGACTGCTGGGCGTCGATTACAAAATCGAAAATGGGCGCTACCGATTCGCGAAAATCTATCAGGGCGAGAATTGGAATCCCGAGTTGCGCGCTCCGCTCACCGGGCCGGGCGTGAACGTGAAGCAGGGTGAGTACCTGCTGGAGGTTGCCGGACGCGAGCTGAAAGGCTCGGACAACGTCTTCAGCTTCTTCCAAGCGACCGCGGGGAAGTCGGTGGTCATGAAGGTGGGCAGCGATCCGAGCGGCAAGGGCGCGCGCGCGGTCACCGTGGTTCCGATCGATAACGAAACCAACCTGCGCAATCGCGAGTGGATTGACGGCAACCGGCGCACGGTGGAGCAGTTGAGCGCCGGGCGCGTAGCGTACGTCTATTTGCCGGACACGGCGGTGGGCGGCTACACCTACTTCAACCGCTACTTCTACGCGCAGATTGACAAGCTGGGCGCGGTGCTGGACGAGCGCTTCAACCGCGGCGGGCAGGCGGCGGATTACATTATCGACGTACTGCGCAAGCCGCTGATGAACTACTTCATGACGCGCGAGGGACACCCGTTCACCACGCCGGTGGGTTCGATCTTCGGGCCCAAGGTGATGGTGACCAACATGTACGCCGGCTCCGGCGGCGACGCGCTGCCGTGGTACTTCCGCCATGAGAAGATCGGGCCGCTGGTGGGCACGCGCACCTGGGGCGGGCTGGTCGGGATTTACGATTACCCGCAACTGATGGACGGCGGGGCGGTGACGGCGCCGCGCGTGGCGTTCTACAACCCGAAGGGAGAGTGGGACGTGGAAAACGTCGGCGTGCCGCCCGACTACGAGGTACCGTTCGATCCGGCGGCCTGGCGACAGGGACGCGATCCGCAATTGGAAAAAGCAGTAGACTTGGTGCTCGCGCAGCTCAAGAAAGAGCCGCGGAAGTCGGTGGAACATCAGCCGTTCCCCAACTATCACCAGACCAAGGGGAAGGCGACCGGCGGCGGACACTAATCCAGGTTTCCGGATGACAGCTTTGGGCCGGGTCGAAGCGCGCAGGGACAACTTTCCTTCCGGAAATGTGTTTGCACCCGCATCAACTCGGCCCTGAATGATTTTGTGCGCGCCGCGTACGACGGAGCCAAGTCTCCGCATCCCATGGTTATTATGAAGGCGACATGAGAAGTGAAGTAAGGGGTTCTGTCTTTCTCCGCACGATCTTGGCCTCCATCTTGTTGTTCGCCGGGCTGCTGCCTGCCGCCGCCGCGCAGAACCGCATTGTCCAGGCCCTTGAGGCCGGTGAAATGGAGCCGGTGCGCGGCAACGTGCATCCGCTCGCCCGCGCGGAATTCGACGAAGGCGCGGCGGCCGGCTCGATGATGCTGTACCGGATGGCACTGACGTTCCGACCCAGCGCCGCGCAGCAGGCCGATCTCGATGCGCTTTTGGCCGAGCAGCAAAACCCGCTTTCACCCTACTACCACCAATGGTTGACGCCGGAACAATACGCCGACCGCTTCGGGCTCGGCCAGAACGACATCGCGCAGGTCGGCGCGTGGCTCCAGTCCCAGGGATTCACCGTGGACGAAACCGCGCGCAGCCGCACCTACGTAGCCTTCAGCGGCACGGTGGCGCAGGCGGAGTCGGCGTTTGGCACGGCGATCCATAGCTTCACCGTGGGAGGCGAGCCGCACTACGCCAATGTGTCCGATCCCGTGCTGCCTTCTCCGCTGGCGCAGATCGTGCTTGCGATCCATGGGCTAAACGATTTCCGCCCTAAGCCGCGCGGAGGCGCCGGCCGAACTTCGCCGCGGCCGCGATTTACCTCCAGCATCAGCGGCAGCCACTTTCTCGCGCCCGACGATTTTGCCACCATCTATGACCTCGGCCCGCTGTACAACAGCGGGATCGACGGCACCGGCCAAAAGCTTGCCGTGATAGGACAGACCGACCTGATCCTGTCCGACATTGCGACCTTCCGCAGCGTGTCCGGCCTGTCCGCTAACGTCCCAACGGTGGTGCTGGTACCGGGTTCGGCCGATCCGGGCGTGGTCAGCGGCGATATCGTGGAGGCGAACCTCGACGTGCAGTGGGCGGGAGCGGTGGCGCGCAATGCGACCATCGTCTACGTCAACTCGAAAAACGGCGCGTTCGATTCGCTTTCCTACGCCATTTCGCAGAACGTGGCGCCGGTAATCAGCATCAGCTACGGCGACTGCGAGCCGCACTTCGGCGCCTCGGACATCGCCACCTTGGTTTCCTGGGGCCAGCAGGCCAACGCGCAAGGGCAGACCATCGTGGGACCTTCGGGCGACAGCGGCGCCGCCGATTGCGACTTTCCGCTCACTGCCACCTCGGTGGTGACCTCGGCGACGCACGGTCTGGCGGTGGACATTCCCGCCGCGCTGCCCTACGTTACCGGCGCCGGCGGCACCACGTTCAATGAAGGCACTTTGACCTTCTGGAGTGCGACCAACAACGCCCGCAACGGTTCCGCGCTGTCCTACATTCCCGAGACCGCGTGGAATGACACCAGTTTCGAGATCGCAAATGGCGGCTCGCTGGCGGCCACCGGCGGCGGCGTGAGCACGCTCTTCAATAAACCAACGTGGCAGTCGGCTACGGGAGTTCCCAACGACGGCCAGCGCGACGTCCCCGACATTTCATTTACCGGATCCTTCGACCACGATGGCTACCTGGTGTGCTCGCAGGGGAGCTGCGTGAACGGATACCGGCAGGCGAACAACAATTTGCTTGTCGTCGGAGGAACCTCGGCCGGCGTGCCCGTTTTCGCCGGCATCGTGGCGCTGATCAATCAGCAGATGAACGCCGCGCAGGGCAATGTAAACCCGCGGCTCTATGCACTGGCGGCATCGGCGCCGAACGCATTTCACGACATCACCACCGGTGACAATAAGGTCCCATGCACGGCGGCAACACCCGACTGTCCCAGCGGAAGCGTATCGATCGGTTACAGCGCTGGCGTCGGATACGATCCGGTCACCGGGCTCGGCTCCCTGGACGCCTTCAACTTGATTACGGCGTGGGCAGCGTCCGATTTCCAGGCGAGCGCTACGCCCGCCACCTTAACCGTAAACGCCGGGACAACGGGGACTGTCGGCACATCAACGCTGACGATAGCCGCCTTAAACGGCTTCAGTGGCACCGTTGCGCTCGCGTGCAGTGTGCCATCGTCGCTGCCGGGCGCAACGTGCTCGATCTTACCGACTTCGGTCACCAACGCGGGAACGGCAACTGTGACCATCTCCACTACAAGTTCAATAGCGGTGGGTACATCGTCTACTGTCACGCTTACAGCCACCGCCGGCTCTGTCACGCACACTGCGGCATTGTCAGTGGTTACGCCTGACTTTCAGCCTGTTCTGAGCACTTCCGCCATGACTCTGACCGCTGGCACGAGTGGAAACGGGGGGCTGACCACTCTCACAATTAGGGCGCGGAACGGATTCACCGGTACTGTCTCGCTAGGTTGCAGCGTGCCGACTTCCTTGCCGGGCACGACGTGCGCAATTTCGCCGGCCTCAGTCGCCAACTCGGGAAGCGCTACTGTGACAATCACCGCTCCCACGATTCGTGCCAGCCTGCGCGCGCCGCGTTCGTTGTTCTTCCCGGGTGGGTCGCTTGCGCTGGCGATGGGGTTCGTGTTTGCGGGCAAGAGGGACCGCTCGTCAAGAAGGAAGCGCGTCTCGGGGATACTGCTGTTGACGGTGGTGCTGGTATTCGGGCTGGCAATGATGATGGGTTGCGGTGGAGGCGGCAGTCCGAGTTCCAGCACTCCGCCGCCGAGTTTCCCTCAAAACGGCACGGTGACGGTGACTGCAACCAGCGGTGCGCTCGTTCATTCGGCATTTATCAACGTGACCGTGAATTAACTGTATCGGTACTTAGAGTGACGCAGACTTTCAGCGTGTCCGTGAGAACCAGTCTGGCATGGTTGCCGCTGGTTATGAAATCACGATTTTTGGAGCCCCAAGGGGGCGGTTGAAAGTAGCCCGCCGCTTCAGCGGCGGGGAGAGTGGGAGAAACCTCCCAGTGCCGTAGGCACGACAGAAGTTCTGACGCGCCCACTTTAGGCCTGCAGAAAGCCTTTACCATCATTTCGGCTTAAGCCTTTGAGGTTCATGAGCACCGCTACACAATTCCTTGATCCGGCCCGGTTGTTCAGAACGTGATCTTCATTGCCAACTGAATGCCGCGCGGCCCGCCGCCTCCCAGGAACGGATTGCCGACGCCGACGTCGCCGGTAGCACCCAGCGTCAGGGGACCTCCGCCCACTTCACGATTGCCCCTGATCCCGAACCCGGCCGCGCCCGCATCGGCAATGAAGTTGGGCAAGAACGGGCTGGCGAAATTCGGGTGGTTGAGCACGTTGAAGAACTCGGCGCGAAGCTGCAACACAGCTTTCTCCCCGAGGTTGGTGTCCTTGTGCAGGGCCACGTCCCACTGGCGGAAACTCGGACCGCGCAGGGAATTGCGTCCCAGGTTGCCGAAATGCCGGGTGCCGGCCACGCAATCGGCGACGGTGCCGCTGGCGGCGGCCACGTTCACCGTGCAGGGAATCGCGAAGGCACTCAGGTCGAGGAAGTTGAACGGGTTGCTCTTGTGATACACGATCGGACCGATCACGTCGGGCCGGTCAAAGCCCTCGCCGCTGCCGCTGAAATCATCCTGGAAGTTGTAGTTGAGCTGGAAGGGCTGGCCGCTTTGCAGGGTCAGCGTGCTGTCGAAGCCCCAGCCGTTCTTCAGCCCTTGCAGGCTGCCGCCCATCTTCGGCAGTTGATAGCCGAAGATCCAGGTGAAGCGGTGCGGGACATCGAAGTTCGAGGGACCGTATTCCAAGTTGGGTCGGGTGCTGTCGTTGGGCTGGGCGGCGTTAGGCTCGAAATCCTCTCCGTCGCTAGCGGTATCAAAGGAACGCGACCACACGTAGTTCACGATCGACGTGATGCCCTTCCAGCCGTTCACCCGCAGACTGGCCTGTAAGGAGTTGTAATTCGATTTTGCCGTCGTCTCCTGCTGCAGTATGTAGAAGGCGCCGTACGTGTTGTTACCAAACGGCCGGGGCACGCCGTAGCTGCTGACGCCGTTCGCAAGGTCCGCCGCGGTGATGGCTGCCTGGCTCGGTTGGTTGATATCGCGGAAGCGGAACAGGCGATGGCCCTGCGAGCCCACGTAGCCGATCTGGAAAACCGTCTTGCTGCCAATCTGGTGCTGGATGTTGAAGTTGTAGTTTTCCATGTAAGGAGTGCGGATCTTGCGGTCCACGGAGAAAATGTCGCACTCGAAATTGCACGCGTCGGTCGGCCCGTAAACCGGAACGCCGTTGACGATGGTCGCAGCCGCCCCAGCAGAAAAAATCGGCGCCGGGCCAATCGGGTTGTACGCCGGGCCGGGGGCGAAAAACGGCGGGTAGGGCAGGTGTCCGAGGAAGAAGTCCTGCGAGTAGGCGTCGTAGAACAGGCCGAAGCCGGCGCGTACCACTGTCGTCCCTTTTCCCGTTATGTCCCAGGCAAAGCTGACGCGGGGAGCGAAATTCTTGTGGTCCGGTTCGTAGAGCTGTTTCAGGCCCGGTGATCCCACCTGCGTCAGGGTCACCGTGCCCGCGGCCAGGTCCGTGCTGGTGATGTTGCTCAGCAGGTTGTTCTTCTCTCCGATCACGCCGAAGTAATCCCAGCGCAGGCCGTAGTTGAACATGAAGCGCGGCGTGATGTGGAACCCGTCCTGGATGAACAGCCCGAAGCTGTTTTCGAACGTGTTGCGGCGGGTATTGCCGAGGTACTGGAATCCGCTATCGATGGTGCCGCTGAGGAAGTCGGAGAGTGAGGCAAACTTGAGCCGGCCGCGCGAGTAGCGGTCGAAGAACTGCGACACCGTCGTGCGCCGATACTCGAAGCCGAACTTCACATCGTGCTTGTTGTGTTTCCAGGAAAAATTGTCGAGGGCTTGATAATTGGTGTCCACGCGGCCGCGCGGATCGCCCTGGTTGGCGCCCAGTTGGGAGAAGCCGTTGACCAGCATGATGGGCAGCCCCTGGTCGGGAATCCCCGACCCGACGTTCAGGCCAATCGAACTCGGTTTGAAGGCGCGGTCCTGTGCCAGGAAGTCTTCCACGAAGCGATTCCAGCCAAAGCGCAGTTCGTTCACCTTGTTGGCTGAAAGCACGTGCACGTAGGACAGCGAAATCAACTGCACGCGCGTGGGGGTATCGGTGTTGAAGCCGGGAAGCTGTCCGCCGCCGGCGGTCAGCGCCAGGGGAAAGGACTGCTGGCTGTCGCCGAAGTAATAGCGCCCGGTGAAGAGGTTGGAGGCGTTGAAATTGTGATCGATCTTGCCGATGACGCTGTCCACGCGGTTATTGGACGGAGAGGTCAGCGAAGCATTGGGCGTGCCGCCGCAGCCCGTCTCGCCTGCGATCACGCCGGGGATATTGGGCTTCGGCCACGGATTGCGCGCCAGCAAGCTGGCAATGACGGGGTTGGGAGGCCCATTGGCAGCGATGTCGGCGGCAATCTGCGCCGGATCGGGCACACACGCCAGCGTCACCACGCCCACTTTTTCCCGCTGGCCCTCGTAGTCGGCGAAGAAAAACGTCTTGTTCTTGACGATCGGACCGCCGAGGGAGCCGCCGAATTGGTTGTTATGGAACTGCGCCTTGGGCTGTCCCTTGAAGTTGAAGTAGTTGCGGGCATCCAGCGCGTCATTGCGAAAATACTCGATGAGTGAGCCGTGCAAATTGTTGGTGCCGCTCTTGGTCACGATGTTAATCACCGCGCCGGCATTGCGCCCGTATTCCGGCTCGAAATTGGAGAGCACGCGCAGTTCGGCGACCGCGTCCACCGGCAGAATGGTAGCGGGCGTACCGAACACACCGGCTTCGTTGATGGCCGGGTCGTTGCGGTAGCCGTCGTTCATGTCGGTGCCGTCGAGCAGGAAGTTGTTGGCCCGCCCGCGCGCCCCGTTCATGGAAAAGATTCCGAACGATCCCGGCGAGTCGGTGATCTGGTCCGGGGAACCGGATATCCCCGGCGTCAGGTAGATCAGCTTCTGGTAGTCGCGCCCGTTTACCGGCAGGTCCTTGATCTCGCTGGCGATGTAGGTGCTGCCCATCGTGTTGGTGGTGGTTTCCACCTGCGGAAGCGTCTCGGCGGAGACCTCGACTTTTTCGTTGACCGCCCCCGGCTTGAGTTGCGCATCGACGCGGCGCTCGCTGGCCACGCTCACGTCTACCCGCGTGACCCACGTCTGGAAGCCCGGCTGCGAGACGGTGACCTCATAGGTGCCGATGGGAAGTTCGGGAATGCTGTAGCTGCCATCGGCCGTAGTTTGGGTGGCGCGCTCCAGTCCAGTCCCCGCGTTGCGCGCGGTCACCTTGGCCCCGGAAAGCACCGCCCCCGTGCTGTCGGAAATTGTGCCCAGGATGGTGCCGCGGAAGGTTTGCGCTGTCAGCGTGGCGACTCCGCACAATAGAAACGCGACGGTGAGTCGAAGCCTCATCGTAATCTCCTTAGTCGTTCAAATAAGTAAGGAGCCCGAGAATCGGAAACGGCCCGCCGGGTTTTGCGGCGCCGTCTTGCTCGTCCCGCCCGCCGGGTTGCCGACGGGCATTGTCGCTGGGTGGCGCGGATTATGAGCCGGAAAATCGTCACGGTCAAGTGCAAGCACTACAATATCGCAATACGATATGTAGAGGAGGCCGGGGTGGGAAAAGCAAGGTGGCGGAAGCGTGTCGGAGTCGAACCGACCCTCGGCAGCGCGAAGCTGTCGAGCGCTGGTTTTGAAGTTGAGCCGTTTTTGCGGGCGTGAGCGAGAAAGCGAAGCGTACGAGCGGGAGCCCGCAGGCGAAATCCCGAGCGTCCGCGAGGGAACTTTGGCGGAAGCGTGTCGGAGTCGAACCGACCCTCGGCAGCGCGAAGCTGTCGAGCGCTGGTTTTGAAGACCAGGAGGATCACCGGACCCCATGCGCTTCCGGGCGAGGCTCAAAGGCGTGAACGGCGGCTGCGCTCCTGAGTGTAACGCGGCGAAGCGGAGGCCGACAAACGGCGCCGCAACGTTACGCTGCCTCCCGCCAGGTCTTGCGCGGAACATCCGGATCGTCCCACGCCCGCTCTCCCGCTGTTTCTGAAGCGTTTGGAAAATTCGCGACTCTAATACGCCATATGGCGCACCTTCGACTCCGGTCCGGCCCCGGCTGGGCGTGTGGCGAAGGGTTTTGTGGGCGCTTTCAGCGAGGAGGTATTGGATGCTCAAGATTGGTGATGTCGCTCCGGATTTCGAGGCCCAGACAACGGAAGGGCGCATACGTTTCCATGAATGGATCGGTGATTCCTGGGCGGTGCTGTTCTCTCATCCGAAGGATTTCACGCCGGTATGCACCACGGAACTCGGCTACATGGCCAAGATCAAGCCCGAGTTCGACAAGCGGAACACGAAGATCATCGGGCTCAGCGTGGATCCCGTCGAGAACCACAAGAAGTGGGCCAACGATATCAAGGAAACCCAGGGGCACGCGCCGAACTATCCCATGATCGGCGATACTGACCTGAAGATTTCCAAGCTCTACGGCATGCTGCCTGCCACCGTTGAGGGTTCCTGCGAGGGCCGCACCGCCGCCGACAATCAGACCGTGCGCAACGTCTACGTCGTCGGTCCCGACAAGAAACTGAAACTCATCCTCGTCTATCCCATGACCACCGGGCGCAACTTCGACGAAGTGCTGCGCGTGATCGACTCCCTGCAACTGACGGCGAAATATAAAGTCGCGACGCCGGCGAACTGGAAGCAGGGTGAAGACGTGATCATCTCCGGCTCGGTTTCCGACGACGAGGCGAAGAAGACCTATCCCCAGGGCTGGAAGGCGCCCCGGCCGTATCTCCGCATCGTCCCGCAGCCGAATCCCTCTGAACCGAAGGGATCTGAAAAAAAGTCGGCGTAAGCAGCGCCCATTGAAGTCGCGGATCACGCGGCCTTATCCGGCCGCGTGACCGTGTCTGCAACTTGCGGAAAGCCCCCATGCCCACGACGACCCGCCGGTTTCCGTTTGTCCAGGTGGATGTGTTCACCTCGCGTCCTCTCGCAGGAAATGCGCTCGCCGTCTTTACCGACGCGCGCGGACTGAGCGACGCCGAGATGCAGGCCATAGCGCGGGAAACCAATCTGTGCGAAACCACGTTCGTGATCCCGCGCGACGCGCCCACCGAACGCGAGCGCGGGCATCGTGTCCGCATTTTCACCACCCAGGAAGAGCTTCCCTTCGCGGGACATCCGACGCTGGGCACCGCTGCCGTGCTGCGTGGCGAAAGTGCCGTCGAACGGGTCGAACTCGATCTCAACGTCGGCAAGATTCCGGTGCGCTTCGCCAACGGCGCCGACGGCCTGCTCTTCGGCGAGATGCAGCAGCGTGATCCGGAGTTCGGCCCGCGCCACGCCCGCGAGGATGTCGCCCGCGCCGCCGGCCTGCAAGCCGACGAGATCGCCGACGACGTGCCCATCCAGACCTTTTCCACCGGCTTGCCGTTCACTATCGTGCCGGTTCGCGCGCTGGCGACGATGCGCCGCCTTCACCTCGACCTGACTGTCGCCTCCCAATACCTGGAACGCAGCGGCGGCAAGTTTTTTTACTTTGTCAGCCGGGAGACGGAGGACAAAGCCGCCCGCCTGCACGCGCGCATGATTTTCTACAACGGCGAGGACCCCGCGACCGGCTCCGCAGCGGGGTGCGCGGCCGCCTGGATGGTCGCGCACGGCGTCGCCCAGCCGGAAGAGAGCGCGCTGATCGAGCAGGGAATCGAAATGAAGCGGCCGAGCCGCCTCGTGGTGCGCGCTGCGCGCAACGGTGACCGGGTTGTTAACGTGCGTGTCGGTGGAAATTCTGTGGAGGTAATTCGCGGCGAAGTGTTTCTCTGAAGCGCACGCGCCCGGCCGTGCGGCTGGCGCGGTGTTTCGCGCGCCTCGGCCCAAGGGAAATCTTCTCTAGTTCAAATTTCTATTAGCTTCGTTGCCACTTTACAGCGCGCGCGTCCGCTCGTAGGATGCGCGCACTGTTTTCTTGCGCGCACTTCATTGAGAAAAAATCCTGGAAGCCACCTGCCCAGACGCCGGTGCCACTTCGCGGCCTCCTGCGCGGCTTCCATTTGCGACTTCGGAAAGGTCATGAAGCCTAAGCGGACGATTCTTTGCGTTGACGACAACGAGCAGTCCCTCTCCATCCGCAAGGTCATGCTGGAGACCCGCGGCTATCGCGTGATCACCTGCACCAACGGACTGGACGCGCTGGAGGAATTCAACAAGGGTGGCATTGACCTGGTCCTCAGCGATCTGATCATGCCCGGCCTCGACGGTCACAAGCTGATCGAGGAGATCAAGAAAATCTCGCCGCAAACTCCGACTATCCTGTTCTCCGGGAAGATCAAGATTTACGAGCGCGATATGCGCGCCGACGTCTTTTTGCCCAAAGGGATGTACGCGGCGCTGGAGTTGCTGGAGCGTATTCGACTGCTGCTGATCCGGAAACGCGGTCCCAAGCGTGTTGTCCCGCTTGTGATCCCGCCGAGCGGGCGCTCCGGTGCAACAGCCTCTTAAGCTGACGCCCCGCTTCAACGGGTGGTGAAGTTCCCCTGCTTCGCCGCTCTAATGTGGTTGCTGTGGCCGGAACCTGGGAACCGGATAGCCTTGCCGCAAATCGCTGCTCGGCCTACCATCTAGGTTCACGATGCGCCGCATAGCACTGGAAAATCCGGCGTTTTACATCAATCCCGAGGTTTCCTGGCTGGCGTTTAACCGCCGCGTGCTGGAGGAGGCCGAGGACGAGCGCAACCCGCTGCTGGAGCGTGTCAAGTTCCTCGCCATCACCGCCAACAACCTTGACGAGTTTTTCGAGGTTCGCATTGCCGGCCTGGTGCAGCGCATTGAGGATGGCTACACCGAGGCCGGCGCCGACGGCCTGGCGCCCGCCGAGGAGCGCGACCTGCTGGCGCGTGGATCGCACGAGTTCGTGGACGCCCAGTACCGCTGCTGGAACCTGCAGTTGCTGCCGGCGCTGGCCGAGCACGGGATCCGCGTGCTCGCGCTGCACGATCTCAACCCCGCGCAGCAATCGTTCATCGCCGACTACTGCGAGCGCGAGCTCGACCCCTTGCTCACGCCGGTTACCGTGGATCCGGCGCACCCATTTCCGCGCGTCATCAACAAGGCCCTCTGCCTCGCGTTTCTCCTGAAGCGCCGCCGTCGCGCCGCCACCACTTTGATGGGCGTGGTCACCGTTCCGCGTTCCCTTCCGCGTCTGGTGCGGTTGCCTTCCGAAGAGGGCGCCGACGACTACATTTTCCTTGCTGATCTCGTCGCCTACCACGCCGCCACCATGTACCGCGGCTACGACATCGTGAGCGCGGCGGCGTTCCGCGTCACCCGCAACAGCAACCTCTATTTGCAGGAAGAGGAATCGCGCAGCCTGCTGGAATCGGTCCGCACCGAGCTGCACAACCGCCGCCGCGGCGACGCCGTGCGCCTGGAGATCGAGGCCGGCGCAGACCCAGAAATTATCGAGCGCCTGCGCACCAATTTTGAGCTGGAAAGTTGGCAGGTGTTCCAGACCGACGGCGCCGTCAACCTGTCGCGCCTATTCACGCTCCATGAGCAATCCGACCGGCCCGACCTCAAATTCCGCCCCTTCGTGCCGCGCCAGCTCCATCTCACCGCCAAGTCGCAGGACCTGTTCGAAGAGTTGCGCCGCCACGACCTGCTGCTGCACCACCCCTTCGATTCCTACGACACGGTGGTCGGGTTCATCGAGGCCGCCGCCGCCGATCCGCGCGTGCTCTCCATCAAGCAGACCCTGTACCGCACCAGCGACGATTCGCCGATCATGCGCGCGCTGGAGGAAGCCGCTGCGCGGAAGGAAGTCACGGTGGTGGTGGAACTCAAGGCGCGTTTCGACGAAGCCTCCAACATCCGCTGGGCGCGCCATCTGGAAGACGCTGGCGTACAGGTGTTCCACGGTCTTGTCGGTCTGAAGACGCATTGCAAGCTGGCCCTGCTGGTACGCCGCGATCCGGAAGGCACCACGCGCAGCTATGCCCACCTCGGCACCGGCAATTACAACCACGTGACCTCGCGCCTATACACCGACCTTAGCCTGCTGACCGCCGATCCGCAGATGACTTCGGCCGTTCATGCCGTCTTCAACTTCCTCACCGCCTACGCCGAGCGGAGCGAATACGATCCGCTGCTGGTTGCGCCGCTCGACATCGCGCAGAAGACCATCAACCTGATCGATCGCGAGGCCGACCACGCGCGCCACAAGCGCCCAGCGCGCATCATCGCCAAGATGAACGCGCTCACCGACAACAACATCATCCAGGCGCTCTATCGCGCCTCGCAGGCCGGCGTGCAGGTTGACCTCATCGTGCGCGGCATGTGCTCTTTGGTGCCCGGGGTGCGCGGCGTCAGCGACCGCATCCGCGTGCGCAGCATCGTGGGGCGCTTCCTGGAGCACTCGCGCATCTTTTATTTCTTCAATGACGGCGATGAGGGTGTCTGGGTCGGCAGCGCCGACTGGATGCCGCGCAACCTCTATGATCGCGTCGAGGCGCTGTTCCCGGTGCAGGACGCGCTGCTCTGCCAGCGTCTCAAGCAGGAGATCCTCGCCGCCTATCTCGCCGACACGGTGAAGGCGCGCTTCCTGCAAGCCGACGGGGCCTATGTTCGCGCCGCCGAGTTGCCGCTGCCCGCGCGTCACGCGCTGCAACTGCCGAAAGTCGAATTCTCCGCCCAGGATTTCCTCATGGGATTGGCGGAAGGGCGGCACACGGCGGACAGTGTTCCGAGGTCCCGCAGCCTTTCGTCTCGGCGCCGTCGAATCGGCACGAAGACGATTTCATAATGATTTCATAATGGGGAATCAAGAATCTGGAATGAAGAATGTAGAATCGATGCGAGCCGATTCTTCATCCTGACTTCTTCATTCTTAATTAGAAATGCTAGTTTACTTTCTCCGCCACGCCTCCGCCGGTGACCGCAAGAACGATCCCATCAAGGACGAGAAGCGCCCCCTCGATCGCGAGGGCGTCCAGCAATGCGGCTACGTTGGGCGCGCACTCGCCGTGCTGGAAACGCACGTGGACGTGATCATCTCCAGCTCGCTGAAGCGCGCCACGCAAACCGCGTCGCTGGTCGCCAACGAACTTGCTCACGAGAACAAGATCGAGCTCGATCCCGCACTGCGCCCCGGGGCCACTTTCGCGCAGTTTCGCGACCTGCTTACCCGGCACGGCCGCCAGGAAGCGATCATGGTCGTCGGGCACGCCCCGAATTTGAGCGAGTTCCTCGGGCGGCTCATCGGCGGCGGCAGCCGTGCCGGCATTGATTTGAAGAAGGCGGGTGTGGCGCGCGTCGAGGTCAACCACCACCGCGGCGTGCTCCACTGGTGTCTCACGCCCAAGCTGTTGCGCACCCTGATGCAATCCGCGCACCCGGAGCCTCGCGCCAAGGCCAGCCGGAAATAGGATTGTGCCAGGCGGTCGTCCCTCTGTCCGCTGCAGAAACTGAAACTCTTAGACGATCTCCGCCTCCAGGTCGCGGCCGAATACGGCGCGGAAAAACGCGCGCTCTTTCTTCAATGCCCACAGCTCCAGGTCGGCGCCGGTCGAGCGACGGGCGGAAATCCGCAGCCGCACTAAGCTGTCCCGCGCACGCGCCTGGACGGACGTGACCGCGCGCCGCCGCCCCTGGTTGAGCGCGCGCGCCAGTCGCAGCAGCGCCACCGCCTTGGGCACTTGCTCGCGGCTGTCGGTCTCCAGCGATTTCACCAGCTTGTCGCCCGACGACGGCAGCGCGCTTCCCAGGTAGCGCGTGATCGCCGCCATGACCCGCCGTTGCGCCGCCGTGTAGCCAAGAATTTCCGAATTCGCGATCAGGTAATGGGCGTGGCGGTGCCATCCGGTGCGGTTCACGTAAGCCCCGATCTCGTGCAGGATTGCCGCCCCGGACAACCACTCTTCGTATTCCTGCGGCAGCCGGTGCACCACCTTCAACCCGGCGAACAACTGCATGACCAGTTCGCGCACGTGCTGCGCCTGCTCCATGTCCACGCGATAGCGCTTGGCCATAGCGAGCAGCGCGTCCCATCGCTCCGATTCCAGTTGCCGCGTCTGCTTCGATGCCCGGGTGTAATCGGCCGCCATCTGCGCCAGCAAGCCGTCGCGCAGGCCGAGTTCGGAGTAGCGGTAGCCGCGCAGGTCGCAACTCCGCATCAGCTCCGCGAACACCGCCGCGCCGGCGATGATGATCTCGCCGCGCTTGGTGCCGATGCCGGGAATCTTGATCCGCTCGGCGTAGCTCATCTCGCTCAACTGGTCGGCCATCCGCACCAGGGCTCGCGCCGGCACCCAGTTCTGGTTGCTCGCCGCTTTGACCAGGGTTTTCGCGCTCATGGCCAGCGCCGCCGCTGTCCCGGATGTCGCGATCACCGCCTGCGGCCGCGCCGACGCGATCTTGCGCGCCACCCGTTGCACCTCTTCGGCGATGTAGCTGCGCAGCCGGTGCAGCTCGTAGTCGCGCGGCGGATCGTGGTGGAGAAATTCCTGCGTCAGCCGCAACGCGCCCACCGGCAGGCTGACCGTCTCGCGCAATCGACGGCGCGCCGAGACCGTCAGTTCGCAACTGCCGCCGCCCAGGTCAATCAGCAGCAGCGGTGACGCCGCGACGCGCAGGTGGGTGATGATGCCGAGGTGAATCAGCCGCGCCTCTTCAATGCCCGAGATCACCTCCACGCGCCACCCAGTGCGCATTTGCACCCAGTCAATGAACGCCTGCGCGTTGCGGGCATCGCGCAGCGCGCTGGTGGCGACCACCCGCACCTGTACGTCTCCATGCTGTTGCACGGCTTTGTGAAACCGCCGCAGGACCTTGACAGTACGCGCCATGGCCGAGGGCGCCAACATGGCTGCCTGGAAAACGGATTCGCCGAGGCGCACGACTTCGCGGTCCTCGTACACCATCTGCAATCGTTGGCGCACCAGGCGCGCGACTTCCAGACGTACCGAGTTGGCGCCGATATCAACCGCGGCAAAGGTGGGCATGAGGAAGGGTTCTGCCCAATACAAACGCTAATCAGGCCACGCTCGAAGTTGCCATGCCGACCGAGGCTGCGGATGCCTTGATCGGAGTTGCAGGAGCGGGTGTGTTTGCATCCTTGGTCTCACCCTGCCGCGCGATTCGCCTCCGCCGGCCGCCTTGAGACGGCTTGGGCGCTGCGCGTTTCTCCGCCAGCAGGGCGCGGAACTGCGCCATCAGCGTCCGCCGTGATTCCTGGCAGAGGCCGCGCGCCTCGACAAATTTGGCGTTGGTCACGTTGCGCAGCGCAGCCATCAGGGCGCTGTCCGGGGAATGCGAGAACAGCGACTCCGCAGTTTCCGTCAGCGTCTGCCAGTCGTGCCAGTCGCCGATCGCGTCCTGCACGAGCTTTAACGGTTCCACCACCCGCTTCGCCTGGAGAGTGTTCCCGGCCATCTCGGCGATGTAGCGAATCTGTTTGCAGCGTGTGCGATAGGCGTGCAGGTTCTCGGGCGTCAATGCGCTGACTTGGCGCGAGAGCGTGGAAAACCTTCGCAGCGACGCCGCCACGCCATCGAATTCTTGCGCCGGCGTTACCGGTGTTTTCCGCTCCGGTTTCGCTGCGCTGCTGATCTCCTCCGACCAGCGCTGCAGCCCTTTGCGCAATTTCTGCACGTCCTTGTGATCGAGCGCGTTGACCAGTTCCTGCTCGCGCTCGCTCCGCTTTTCCACCAACGCCTGCATGAGACGCGCCTTGCGCTCTTGCTCGCGCCCGATCATGAGCCTCCGCAGGGCGGCGATCTGGACGTCAATATCGCGCACCCCTCCAGCCCCGCGCCGCAGACATTTCAGTCGCTTTCGCAGCTTGCGTTGCCTGCGGTCGGATTGATCGGCGAGCGTCTCCAGCAGCGCCTCCAGACGGCGCGCGGTGGTGCGGATCAGGTGGACGCGCTCCGCCACCAGTTTGGCATGTGTCTTCCCTAACAACTGGTCCAGTTTGCGCAGAAGTGCGAGCGTTCTTGCGTTATCGACTGCCACGTTCTGTCGTTCCTTCACTGCTTCGTGCGAAAATTTTCGATTCGGCAATTCTTCAATTCGGCAATTCTTAATTCTGCAATTTGATTCGGGTGCATCAACTCAGTCTCTTATCAATTGCGTCCGCGATCGTCTTTACCACCTTGACGCGCGCGTAATGCTTGTTTTCCGCCTCCACCACCGTCCACGGCGCATAGGATGTGCTGGTGTGCAGCAGCATGTCCTCCACCGCTTCCAGGTAGCGGTCCCACTTGGCCCGGTTGCGCCAGTCCTCCTCGGTCAACTTATACGAGCGGAACGGGTCCACCTCGCGGCTCTTGAACCGCCGCAGTTGCTCTTCCTTGCCGATCTGCAGCCAGAACTTGCAGATCACCATCCCAAACGACGCCTGGTGCGCCTCGAATTCATTGATCTCGCGAAACGCCCGCCGCCATTCGTCCTCGTTGCAGAAGCCCTCCACCCGCTCCACCAGCACGCGCCCGTAGTGGCTGCGGTCCCATATGCCGATGTGTCCGGCGCGCGGCAGATGGTACCAGAAACGCCACAAATAATGGTGGGACCTTTCTTCGCCGTGCGGCGCCGCGAACGCCGACACCGTGAAGCCGCGCGGATCCAGCATCTCGGTGACCCGCTTGATGGCGCCCCCCTTGCCGGCCGCGTCCCAGCCTTCGAACAGGCACAGCACCGGCACCTGCCGCTTGAATAGGTCGAACTCCAGTTCGCGCAGCCGCACCTGCGCTTTTCCCACCTGCTGCTGGTACTGCGGTTCCGACATTTTCTTGTTGGCGTTCAGCTTCTCAAGCATGGACCACCTCCGCCTTGGGTTTACCCACCGCTTCGGCGCGTTTCGCCTGAGCCTTCGCCGCCTCCACGGCCGCGTCATCCTGCTGCTTGATGTCGGCGCGCAAGGACTGCATAAACGGCTGCGCTACCGCCGAGCGCGACACCCCCGCCGGAGCTGCCTGCCGCTTTGCCAGCGCCTCTTCGATCCTCCCCACCAGGGTCTGGAACACCTTGACCCGGGCCCAGCGCATGTCGGTCGCTTCCACCACCGTCCACGGCGCGTGCGGCGAATCCGTCTTGGCCAGCGTCTCCTCCACCGCTGCCGTCCATTTGTCGTACTGCCGGTGGTGGCGCTTGTACTCCTTGGTGATCTTCCACTTCAGCATGGGATCGCACAGGCAGGCCCTGAAACGCCTCTTCTGCTCCATCTTGGAGATATGCAACCAGAACTTCAACAGCACTTGGCCATCATCGGCCAGCCAGCGCTCGAACTGGTTGATCTGCTCGTAGGCCTGCTTCCACTCTTGCTTGGCGCATAGCTTGTCGCATCGCTCCACCAGCACCCGGCCGTACCATGAATGGTCGAATACCACCATCTGGCCGTCATTGGGCAGGGCCGTCTGATAGCGCCACAGGAAGTGGTAGCGTTTTTCCAGCGCCGTCGGCGGCGAGCCCGGTTGCACGCGGAAGAGGCGCGGGTCGAGCCGTTCGGTGAGCTTCTTGACGATCTGTCCTTTCCCCGCAGTGTCCCAGCCCTCCAGGCAGATGATCACCGGGACTTCGGCGTCTTTGGCGGCGTACTGCAGACCACGCAGCTTCTCCTGCAAAGCGCCCATGCTTTTCACGTAGGCAGGCTTCGCCAACTTCTTCTTCAGATCAACCGTTTCAAGCATGAAGCCTCCCGAGCGGAGACAGCTAATGACTGGCCCGGATGAGGGGAGTGGGGACAATCTTACTCGAATCTCCCGCGCTTTTCACGTCTCTCCGGTTCTCCAGCGCCGCGTAACTAATTTCCGTCCGGAGCATCCAATGAGCGTGATGCGAATCCTTCTGGCGACCGCAATGTTGTTGCTGGCAATCGGCTTGGCACGTACGGCAGGGCCGGCGACGGAGGCTCGCGTGCCCGTGGTGGTGGAATTGTTTACCTCCGAAGGCTGCTCCAGTTGTCCGCCCGCCGACGCCCTGCTCATGGACCTCGATCTCCGCCAGCCCGTCGCCGGCGCCGAGATCATCGCCCTCGGTGAGCACGTAGACTACTGGAACGATCTCGGGTGGAAAGACCGCTTTTCCTCCGCGCAGTACAGCCAGCGCCAGAGCCGGTACGCCGCGCACTTTCGACTCGATTCGGCGTACACCCCAGAGATGGTGATCAACGGCCGCACCGAGTTCGTTGGCAATGACTCTGCGCGCGCCGCCAAGGCCATCGCCGACGCCGCACGCTCCCCGGCCGCGCCGCCTGCGATTGCAATCGCCGCAACCGGAAATGACGTTGACGTGACCATCACCAACGCCGGTCCCCATTCACGCGATGTTTTCCTCGCCATCACCGAATCGGACCTGAGCACACAGGTCGGAAAGGGCGAAAACCACGGCCGCTTGCTGCGCCACACCGCCGTGGTTCGCGAGCTGCGCAGGATCGGCGCCACCTCCGCCGGCCGGTTTTCGGCCCGGTCTGGACTCAAGCTCAACCCGGAGTGGCGACGCGACCACCTCCACACCGTTATCTTCCTTCAGGATCCCGCCACGCTGGAAATCGCCGGCGCCGCGCAAGCCGCGCTGAGGTAACCACCGCGATTCGCAATTGTCATATTCGTGACCGGCCACGCCAGGATGCTGGACCTCAGGCTGGCGAAGATGACCCCAGTTGGCAATAGATTGGCAGCAGCGGCGGGAACGACGGGCCAAGACACAACGATGAGCGATGAACACCTGACGAGCCCCGGTTTTCCCCTGGGCACCGTCGCTTATATGTCGCCCAAGAAATCGGTTACGGGGCGCTCTGTATGGCTTCCAGAGTGCCAAAGAACTGCCCGAGACTGGCTATCGGGTAGGCGTTGCGCGTCTGGACCGCTGCGCCGTAGCTACCGAACTGAGCAAAATTGGATGTCGAGAAGTACTCGGAAGTGATGTTCCCCCCAAGACCCGTTCCCAAGTAGGAGAGGAGGGCCATCCACTGTTTCAGTTCCTGAGAGCCTGCGCTGGCCGGCGCCGCGTCAATGCGGTTGGCTAGGAGGCCCGGCAAATCAGCGCCGGATAGGACGGCTGGGCCGGTAGCAGATGCGTAGGCAGTGATGTCCGTACCGAATTGGTCCTTGATGGCGCCGAGAAGCAGAATGGCCGACAAATCAACTACCATGCGAGCACGGGCGGAGCTGGGAAGGGCCGTGACGGATCCCGTGTTGGCTCCATCGTTGGCCGCGAAGCCAGATACGGTGTCGATGGCGGCGACCGCCTTTGACACGATGAGCGCACTCAGCGTGTTCGTGCCGGCAGCGCTATCCGCCGCGGCGGCAGCGGCCACCTGACCCAGAACGCCAAGGTTGGCGGCAATCTGCGCACCGTCGGGATTGGTGTCGTTCAGCTTCACCATGGCGGCGGCGTATTGGTTCCCGCCTCCATAGGCACCCAGCAGGGCTGCGCCGCTATCTGAGCCTAGCAGCCCGTGGTGCAAGTCTGGATTCGTGAGCGGAAAGTACTGAAGTATCCACAGGCATAGTTCGTAGAATGTCGCGCATGTCGATGGGGACGCGCAAGCAGCGGGAGAAGCAAGAGGACATCTGGATTGCGCA
>JAIQFT010000053.1 GCA_020073185.1 Terriglobia bacterium | reverse complement strand
CTCCCGCGCCGGGAAGATCGGAATCGGCCGTGCAGAAGTGGAATCTCGATGTCCCGCGCGAAAAACTTGGCGAACTCACGCAACCGAGTACGCCGCTGCCCGTGCCGAAATTCAGCTACTTACACCACGGGCTGCTAGGCTGGAAAGCGCGCTCAAAGCTTGCAGGGCCCCGATGGACCCGGCTGCAGCCTTCTGGCTGGTCACTTGGAGCACGCCGGCCGCAGTGGCGTACTTGAAGTACACGTACGATTCCGCCGGCTTGAGGCTGTATTGGAACCCGGAAAGATTCAGGTAGTACTGCGCGTTTGCAAGATTGGTCTGCAAGACCAACTGGAGGGCGCACACCTTCTTCACGTCGGCGAGCTCCAAGTACGTCGACATCAGCGGGAAGCCCAGCGGTAGGGCTTGGCTGGAGTCGGGGGAGATTCCCAGCGGCAGGACGTTATAGATGTCCGCGAAACTAAGGGGCACGCCGGCCTGCAATTTCCCGCGCAGAACACCCGTGGCCACTACGGAACCCTGGAAGGGCGTGAAATCGTATCCGGGCAGATTCGCCGGATCGCCCCCCACTGCGGCCAGAGTCTGCGCGAGGATGCCGTTGGGAACGCTGCGGAACGCATCCGCTGCGAAATCCCCTAACCCATTGGGCGGCGGCACCGGGTCCATTTCGTTGGAGACCATATCCTGGGCAGTCGTTCCCACGGGGTGATAAATACCTGTGCCAACTTTCTTGGGATCGTAGTCGGCAAAGGTCTGGCTGAAGAAAGGTCCGAGCTCTGCATTGAGCTGTTGATCGATTGCTCTCACGATGAATGCGATCAACGGATCGGGGAACAGCCACCGGTTGATCGCGGTGAGGGTCGCATTCGTCATAGCAAGATTGCTGGAGGCGTCCAGGGTCGTGGACCTGGTCGAGGCATGATAGGTCAAGTCGATACGTGCGACATTGGCGCCATAGGCGCCGGCGTCGATGATCTGGGTGGTCCAGCCCCCATTCACCACGGTGTGCGCGGAGGTCAGCGGCGTGTGGGTGTGGCCGGACGCGATTACGTCGATACCGGTTACATGTTTGGCGAGTTCTATGTCTTCGCCACTGGTGCCGGCGGCGTTCGTTCCGGAGTGGGAGAGCGCAATTACGACTTGCACGCCTTCGTTGTTCCGGAGGACGTTGACCAAGGCTTGAACTGCGCCATAGTCGGCCGAGAAGTCCGTGAAACTCACGGGCGCCGAACCTGGGGCCGTTTGGGCCGCGGCCTTTCCCATGAGCCCAATGTAGCCCACTTTGATCCCGTTCGATAACCTTTCGACCTGCGTGGTCTGGATCGCTTTGCCGTCACCAACGAACGGCGCAAGATCGAGATTGCCTTCCAGATTCATGTTTGAGGCCACGATGGGTGTGTGGAACCGGAATGAACTCTGCGCGGCGCTGATCATCTGGGCGAGCCCTTTGGGAGTGTAGTCGAACTCGTGGTTGCCCAGCGTCACGCAGTCGTAGTGCATGAGTTGGAGGAAATTGAGCGCCAGCGGCCGCTCGCTCAGGGTGAGGTCGTAGAGCGTGCCCATGGTCCAATCGCCGGAGTCCACGAGGACTACCGGATGGCGCGTGGTCAGTCGGATGTAGTTCACGTAGGTGGCGATCCGGGCGTAGGCGCCCGTGATGCTTGTGCCGGTCAACGGATTCACGTCGAGGCCGACATGGTCGGCGCCATTGGCATGGTGATGCAGGTCCGTGGTCTGCAGAATGGTGATCTGGGCGTCGCCTGAGCGAAGAACCTGTGCGGCGAGCCCGGCCGGGATGGCGAGCACGGCAAAGATACACGTTGCAACAACCAATCCGCATCTTCTGGAATTCATGGTTCTCCTCATGCTTGACCCGCGTACGACGCATGAATCGCTGACGCGATCCGCCACTCTAAGCTAGGTCAGCTCAGGGCAAAGTAGACATGTCTGACGAAAATCCGGGCGCGCCGTCTCTCGACGTGCTGCCCTTCAGCAGATGCCTCTTGAGTCCCTCACGACGGGAAATCTATGTGAGACTGCGGAAGATTGTATAGGAGAAATTTTTCTCCAGGAGTGGATGTCTGTCGAGCCGAACCGATAACCGACCACCCGATAGCCGACTACCAAAAGCCGGTAGTGAGTCAGTTTCAAACCGACCCACTACCCCAGAGCCAAGAAGGGCCATGCACCGCTTGACGATTCCCCTCAACTCGCCTTTAATTCACCATTAGCTCATTTTCATCGGGAGAGTTCTGTCAAGCGCGCGGCCTCCTGTCGGAAGGATCTGTGTTCGGCGCTCAGCCTCACGTTGCCGCTAAACCGCCATTGTCCGCTGTCGATAAGGAACGCCTTTTCGTAGCCGCGCGCGAAGTGCTGACCCGCGCTTATGCTCCGTATTCCAAGTTCCATGTTGGCGCCGCGGTGCTGGCCGCATCCGGTGCTATCTATGCCGGCTGCAACGTCGAGAACGCTTCCTACGGCCTGACGATCTGTGCCGAGCGCTCCGCCATCTCCGCCGGAGTTGCCGCCGAGGGTGCGTCCTTCAGAATTCGCGCCGTGGCGGTGTTCAACGGCAACGATGCCCCCTGCTCTCCCTGCGGCGCGTGTCGGCAGGTGATTTTCGAATTCGGTCCTGACGCCGACGTCATCTTCCAGGGCCGCGACGGTCACGAGCACTCCACCGCCCGCGCTTTACTTCCAGCAGGGTTCACGTTGTGAGCGGCGAATGTCATCCTGAGCGAGCGCGCCGGACTTCCGCCGACCCGCCAAGGAGCGAAGAGACTGCCGGGGCGGCCCCTGGCGCTCGAGTCGAAGGACCCAGATCCGGCGGCGCAGCCCCCGCTCAATACGGCCCTGGAGCCGCCGGACGCGCGCGCAGCCTGCGCATTGTGGACGTCATCCGCCGCAAGCGCGATGGTGGCGAACTCACCCGCGACGAGATCGGCTACATCGTTTCCGCCTATACCGAAGGCGCCATTCCCGATTACCAGATTGCCGCGTTGCTAATGGCCATCGTCCTGAAGGGCATGTCCAAGCCCGAACTCGCCGCGCTCACCGAGGCCATGCTCCACTCCGGCCAGGTGCTGGACTTTTCCGACATTCCCGGACGCAAGGTGGATAAGCACTCTACCGGCGGTGTGGGCGACAAGACTTCGCTCGTGCTGGCGCCCATCGTGGCCGCCGGCGGCTTGCCGGTCCCGATGATCAGCGGACGCGGACTTGGCCACACCGGCGGCACGCTCGATAAGCTGGAATCCATACCCGGATTCAACGTTAATCTCTCGCTCACTGAATTCCGCCGCGTCTTGAAAGAGTGCGGCTGTGGACTGATCGGCCAGACGGCCGAAATCGCCCCCGCCGACAAGAAGCTTTACGCCCTGCGCGACGTCACCGGCACCGTCGAGAGTCCCAGCCTGATCTGCGCCTCCATTATGAGCAAGAAACTCGCCGAGGGCCTTGACGCCCTGGTGCTTGATGTCAAGACCGGCTCCGGCGCATTCATGAAGAAAGAAGAGGACGCCGTCCATCTCGCCGACCTGATGGTCGAGACCGGCCGGCGCATGGGCAAGCGCGTGGTCGCCCTGATTACCGACATGAGCCAGCCGTTGGGCCGCGCCGCCGGCAACGCCAACGAGGTTGCCGAGTGTATTGACGTCCTCAAGGGCGGCGGGCCGGGGGACCTGCGCGATCTTTGTTTCGAACTCTCCGGCTGGATGTTTTATCTTGGCGAGCGCACGAAATCCGTCGAGGAAGGGAAGAGCCTGGCCGGGGAGATGATTCGCGGCGGCCTCGCTCTGGATAAATTCCGCCGGATCATCCAGCTCCAGGGCGGCGATCCGAAGGTGATCGACGACCCTTCCCGCTTCCCGCGCGCCCGCCACTCGGTCGACATCGCCAGTCCGGCGGCGGGGTACGTCACCGCCATCATGTGCGAGCAGGTGGGGACGGCCTGCGTCGTCCTCGGCGGCGGCCGCGAGAAGAAAGAAGACAAGATCGATCACGCGGTGGGGATCATGGTGCGCAAGAAATTGGGTGACGCCGTGGTGGCGGGCGAGCCGCTGTGTTCGGTGGAGTACAACTCCGACGCGCGTTTGGAGGAGGCGCGCCGTCTGCTGCTGTCGGCGTACACCATTTCGCCGCAGCCGCCGTCGGCGCTGCCGCCGCTGGTCCACCGCGTAATCGGGGAGTAGGAAGGGCACGGCTTCCGCCCTGCCATGAACGTTATCTGAAGAATTGTCGTTCCGAGCGCAGCGAGGAATCTGCTTTTGCTCGCAACTTGCAACTGGTTTTGCTCGCGATTCGGGTCTGGGAACTAACTCGAGACTGAAACTCGAAACCGAAACTCGATACTGAAACTCGATACTGAAACTATGTACAGATTCGTCGGCATTCTCGGCCTCGCCACCATGCTCGGCCTCGCCTTCGCCTTTTCCACCGCGCGCCGCTCCATTCGCCTGAAGACCCTGCTGTGGGGCGTCGGGTTGCAATTCGCCTTCGCCTTTCTCGTGCTGCGCTTTGATGTCGGACGCCTGATGCTCGCCAAGGCCGGCGCCGGCGTCACGCGGCTACTTAGCTTTTCCTTCGCCGGCTCGCAGTTCATCTTTGGCGATCTCGGCAAGAAGATGTCGCCGCAAGGCTTCATCTTTGCCTTCCAGGTGCTGCCGACCATCATCTTCATTAGCGCGTTCTTCGCTGTGCTCTACCATTTCGGCATCATGCAGTTCATCATCAAACAGTTCGCCAAGGTGATGAAACTAATGGGCGCCAGCGGCGCCGAATCGCTCGACGTTGCCGCCAGCGTCTTCATGGGACAGACGGAAGCCCCGCTCACCATCCGCCCTTTTCTGCCTTCGCTCACCCGCTCCGAGCTGATGACCGTCATGACGGCCGGCATGGCGCACGTTTCCGGCGGCATCATGGGCGCCTACGTGCTCTACGGCATCGAGGCCAAGCACCTGCTCAGCGCCGTCATCATGACCGCCCCCGGCACCATTCTGATGGCCAAGATGCTGGTGCCGGAAACCGAGGTCCCGCTGACTGGCGAAAGCAATTCGCCCCGCCCTGAATCCGCCCCTGCCAAGGTCGAACTCGAAGACGTGAACCACAAGGACGAGAACGTCCTCGGCGCCATCGCCCGCGGCACCATTGACGGCATGCACCTGGCGTTCAACGTTGCCGCCATGCTCATTTCCTTTCTCGCGCTGATCGCGCTGGTCAACGGTATTTTCGGCGGCATTCACAACCATTGGGCGAGCTGGTTTCCCTCCAGCCTGGAGAAAGTTTTCGGCGTCATCTTCGCCCCGGTCGCTTTCGTGATTGGCGTGCCGTGGCGCGACTGCCTCGCCGTCGGCAATCTGCTGGGCACGCGTATGGTGATTAACGAGCTGGTCGCCTTCGCCAATCTCGGCCCCATGAGGAGCACGCTCGATCCGCGCTCCTTTACCATCGCCACCTTCGCGCTCTGTGGATTTGCCAATTTCAGCTCCATTGGCATACAGATTGGCGGCATCAGCGCGCTGGCGCCCAATAAGCGCTCGGACCTGGCCAAACTCGGCTTCCGTGCCATGCTCGCCGGCACCATGGCGAACCTGATGTCGGCTTCGATCGTCGGAATTTTGCTGAAATGAGGGAGGTCGTTAGTCGTTGGTCGTCAGTCGTTCGCATCCTGCTTTGGCCACGACCAACGAACTATCGACTAACGGCAGTCTTATGAAACCAGCAGTCGCAAGCGCTCGCCAGCTCGCCGACGACTTCACCCGCGCCGAAGAGGCCGCCAACTACCTGTCCTCCAAGACCAAGCTGCGCCCCAAGGTCGGGCTCGTGCTCGGCTCCGGCTTGGGTTCCTTCGCCGATAAGCTGACCGGCGCCGTCCCGATTCCTTACGCCGATATTCCGCACTTTCCCAAGCCCAGCGCGGAAGGTCATGCCGGCAATTTGGTTATCGGCACCCTCGGACACGTTCCCGTTGCCTGCATGCAGGGCCGGGTGCATTTGTACGAAGGCCACAGCGTGCGCGATGTCGTTTTTCCGGTGCGCGCGCTGGGCCGCTTTGGCGTCAAGGCACTCATCCTCACCAACGCCGCCGGCGGCATCAACGAAACCTACACCCAGGGCTCCCTGGTCGTGCTCAAGGACCACATCAACCTGCAGGGCGTAAACCCGCTCATCGGCCCCAACGACGAGCGTCTCGGACCGCGTTTCCTCGACATGACCCAGGCCTACTTCCGCCCTTATCGCCAGATTGCCATGGAACACGGCAAGCGTCTCGGCATTGACGTCTTCGAAGGCGTTTACGCGGCCTTGTATGGCCCGATGTACGAAACTCCGGCCGAAATTCGTTACCTGCGCACCATCGGCGCCGATGTTGTCGGGATGTCCACCGTCGCTGAAGTCATCGCGGCGCGCCACATCGGCATTCGCGTGCTCGGCATTTCCTGCGTCACCAACATGGCTGCCGGAATTCTCGACCGGCCCATCGACCACAAGGAGGTTCTCGAAACTGGGGAGCGCGTGAAAGCGAAGTTCATCCAATTGCTGGAAGCGATCATGCCGCAGGTGGAAGATCTCGCGGGATCGTAGAGAATGTTCAGACTTGTCATTGAAGTTTAGGATTTGTCGTTCCGTGCGCAGCGAGGAATCTGGGTTCTTCCGAAACTGAAACTGAAACCATGTCCACTACTCACATTATCGCCATCGCCGGTCCGTCCTGCGCCGGCAAGACCGAGTTGGCGAAGTCTCTTTCGCGCCTCCTTTCCGCGCCCATTTTGCCCATGGACGCCTATTACCGCGACCTCGACTTCCTGCCCATCGAGTCCCGCTGCCATTTCAATTTCGACCTGCCCGACGCCGTCGATCACGATCTCCTGCGCCAACACCTTACTGCTCTGGCCGCCGGGCTGCCGGTGCAGCGTCCGGTCTATGACTTCACCGTCCACACCCGCTCGTCCTCGTGGGAGACCGTCACGCCCGGCCGCCACGTGATCTTGGAAGGCCTGTTTGCGCTCTACTGGGCAGATCTCCGGCCCCTGTTTGGAACCAAGGTCTACATCGACGCCCCCGACGACGTTTGCCTCGCCCGCCGCCAGGTTCGCGACGTCCGCGAACGCGGGCGAACCGCCGAATCCGTCCACAACCAGTACGTCGAAATCGTGCGCCCCATGGCTGAGCTCTACGTTCGTCCCACCCGCTGTTTCGCCGACATCGTCGTGTCCGGGGAAGTGCCCCTTGAGCAGTCATCCGCCGCCGTGCTGGCTCGAATCAACGCTGCTCGTCCCGCCGTAGCACGGCCTGCCGGGTAAGTCCGAAGTAAATCTGCGGTAACCCTTCCTCGACGACTCCATTCATCCCGAGATTGCCGCGCCCGGATTCACGAAACATTAACCCGCATGATGTTCACACCTGACGGTTGGCGTGATATCTTTCCCCGCCGTAAAACGGTTCTCCTTCCTGTGCCCTCGATGATTTACGGTCCACTATGCGGTGCTGTCCGCGAGAGCGGAGCGGGAAGCTGTGTGCATGGCTGTGGAAATACCCGGAACTAAGGTGGGATGAATTCGTCGTTAATCAGCCAAAGTGGGCTTTTGCGGAACCAGTAATACCAAGTTTTGTAGGTTTACCAGCGCTTATATCGAAAACTGGAGGCATGTACACATTGTTGAACGGCAACTCCCATTTATTCGTGCCTTTATCTTTCCGTAATTTTGGTTTGCAGCGTGCAAGTAGTTTCTCTTCCAATGTCACCCAAGCAAGTCAATCCGCAGCCGAGTCCTTCGACCCTGCAGCGCAAAGCCTAAATTGAGGAGCCAAGAGCATATGTTTTCGCGCCAAACTTCTGGTCGGACTTCTTCCGGGCTTCTTCTCCCGGACAGCATTATTCGAACCATGTGGCTACTCGCGGTGTGCTTGCTGATCTGCGCCGTCGCCTTTGCGCAGTCCACCACCGAGGGGGCCGTCAGCGGAACGGTTTACGATTCCACCGGCGCGGTGGTCCCTAACGCCACTATCGTGGTGCACAACAACGCGACCAACGCCGAGCTGACTGTCACCAGCGACGCAACCGGAAATTTTCGCGCCACTAGCCTCAAACCGTCGGTATATACCGTCACCGTTACGGCGGCCGGCTTCGCGCCCTACAAGGCGCAGCAGGTGATCGTCAACGTCGGTACGGTCACCGACCTGTCGCCGCGCCTCAATGTCGGCAACGCTGCCGAGACCGTCACCGTTAGCGCCGAGGCGCCGCAGATCAATACCACTTCGGCTGACTTCGCTCCGGTTCTGAATAACACCGCTATCGCCAATCTTCCGATCAATGGCGGCCGCTGGTCGAATTTCGTATTGCTCACGCCCACGGTCGTGAACGACGGCAGCGGTTTCGGCCTGGTCAGCTTCCGTGGCATGAGCGTGCTGCTGAACAACAACACCGTGGATGGCGCCGACAACAATCAGGCCTTCTTCTCCGAAGAACGCGGGCGTACTCGCGCCGGTTACTCCAGCGCCAAGGCCGCCGTCCAGGAATTTCAGGTCAACACCTCCAACTACTCCGCCGAGTATGGTCGCTCCGCCGGCGGCGTCATCAACACCGTCACCAAGAGCGGGACCAACAATCTCCACGGCGAAATGTACTTCTACGACCGCGACAATGCCTGGGGTGCGTCGAATCCCTTTACCGTTCTCACGACTCAGGATGCCACGGGAGCGTTCGTCACCAATCAGTACAAGCCGACCGATGTACGCAAGATTTCCGGCTTCGCCATCGGCGGGCCGATCAAGAAGGACAAGCTGTTCTTCTTCATGGCTTTCGACTGGTTCAAGCGCAACTTCCCGGGTACTGCGGTGCCCAGTTCGGCCAAGACGTTCTTTGTGGTTCCAACCGCCGGTGCCTCTGCCGTCACTACCTTGGGCTCCAACCTCGGTGCCTCGGTAAGCCAATGCGGCGGCACAGCTCTGGCCTGCTACACCAACGGGCTCACTGGGCTATTGAGCGAAACCGGGCCCGTCCCGCGCACCGGCGAGCAGTTCATCTGGTTCCCCAAGCTGGACTGGCAGATCAGCAGCAGGCACCGCCTGTCCCTGGAATTCAACCGCATGCGCTGGGCTTCGCCCGCCGGCATCCAAACCCAGGCGACGAATACGGACGCCATCAATGCCTTTGGCAACGATTACGTCAAAGACACTTGGGGCATTGCCAGGCTGGACAGCATGCTCACCAACAATGTGTCCAACCAAATTCGTTATCAGTATGGGCGTGATTTCGAATTCGAGAACCCCCAGCCGCCAACGGCATACGATCAACGCAACTTCATCACCTCTCCGAATTTCCCGGGCTACACCAATCCGCTCGGTTTCGCCCCGGACGTATTCATTACCGGCGGATTTGATATGGGTGTGGTTAGCTTCCTGACCCGTCCCAAGTATCCCGACGAGTATCGCCACCAGATTGCCGACACCATGTCCTGGTCCCATGGCAAGCACCTGTTCAAGTTTGGCATGGACTTCAGCCATGTGAACGACACTGCGATCCACAACGAATTTCAGTTTGGCGCTTACAGCTATAGCACCATCACCAACTATCTCTCCGACCTCTACAAGCCCAATTCCTGCGGAGCTGCGCACAACACCCCGTGCTATAGCAGTTACAGGCAAGGCTTTGGTCCGCTCGGCTTCCAGATGTCTACCAACGACATTGCCTTCTTCTTTCAGGATGACTGGAGGATGCTGCCTCGCCTCACCCTCAGTCTCGGCTTACGCTATGAATACGAGCAACTGCCCAGCGCCTTCAGCAATCTCGTCAATCCGGATTTCTCGCAGACCGGCAAGATGCCCAGCGACAAGAACAACTTTGGGCCGCGTATCGGATTTGCTTGGGATGTCTGGGGAGACGGCAAGACCTCCCTCCGCGGCGGTTGGGGCATTTACTACGGGCGGGTCATCAACTCCACCATCTTCAGCGCCCTGACCGCCACCGGCATGCCAAGCGGCCAGAATCTTTTCTCCTACACCTCCACTACCGGCTTGGCAGCCGGCGCTGCGTTCCCGAAGATTTTGGATCCCAACGTTCTGCCCACCGGCGGGGCCAGCAGGCCCAGTGTTTACTTCTTCGACCCCAATTTCCAGCTCCCGCAGATCCACCAAGTCGATCTCACATTCGAGCACGAACTCGGATGGAATACGGTGGTGTCGCTGTCTTACCTTGGCAGCTTCGGACGTCATTTGCCGAGCTTCATCGACACGAACCTGACCGCACCTGCCTCCAACCTCGCCTATAGAATCACCGACGCAAACCGGGAAGGGCCGCTTGGGCCTACCGGGACCATCTACACCATTCCGGTGTATACCGCCCGGCCCAACGCCAAGTACGGTCCGGTAACCGACATCTTCAGCCCCATCACCTCCAATTACAATGCGATGGTGTTCCAGGTTAACCACCGCATGTCCCGGCACGTCCAGTTCAGCACCAATGTGACCTGGGGACGCTCCTTCGATTACAACCAGAACCAGCAGACCTTTACCGACGTAAACGACTTCCTGTTCCCCACCGATCCCAATTTTGTCAGGGAAGGGTACGGGAGGTCGAAGTACGATGTCCCGCTGCGCTTTGTCTTCCATGCCGTAGGCGAATCTCCGTGGCATAAGTCCGGATTCGCCGGTTTCCTCGCCAACGGCTGGCAGATCGCTCCCATCTTCCAGTGGCAGAACGGCCTGCCCTTCACCATGCAGGAAAGCGGCAGCCCCAGCGGCACCGCACAAGGTGGCATTAACGGCAGCGGCACGGGCGTTGGTTACACCTCGGCCCAGGGGAACTTCAGCGGCTTCAACTACATTCCTGGAATCGGTCGCAACACCTTCCGTGGCCCGAACACCGCCATCTTCGATCTGAAGATCTCCAAAGTCATTTCCTACAAGGAGCGCTACAGCGTCGAGTTCTCCGGCGAGGGCTTCAACCTCTTCAACCACGTGAATACCACCGGCATTAGCACCACTGGTTATCTGCTCGGTGGCACGCTGGCCGCCCCCACCATGCAGTTCTGCGGAACTGCCGCGTCGGGCCAGACGACTACTCCTTGTAATACCGTATTCGGAAGCATCAGCAACGGGAACAGCAACTTCGCGTACTCGCCCCGCCAGGTACAGTTGGGCATCCGCGTGAAGTTCTAATCGAACAAAACTCAACTCCCGCGCGGCGGCTTCGGCCGCCGCGTTTTTCGTTAAGGGTGAGTTGCGGCTTGCCAACAGCGCCCGCGTCCCTCTGATTTCGCGCCCGATGTCCTCGCACTCGCCGTCAGCCGCGTGGAGTATCATGAAATTCCAGCGGCTCGCCCGAGATCATGCTCTCCTTCCGTGACATTCTGGTTGCGATGGTGCTGATTGCCATCGTCGGCGCTGTGGCTTATGCCGGATCCAGTCACAATGGTTTCGTTTGGGACGATAATTTTCAAATCCTTCGCAACCCCTACCTGCACCCGGACCATGCCTGGCACAACCTGTTTACCAGCGACGTTTGGGCGTACCTGCATCCTGGGCGCTCGGGGTTAAGCAACTATTATCGGCCGCTGCCTATGCTGGCTTATCGTTGGCTGGGCGGCGCCGACCCTAGCCCAGAGACCTTCCGCTGGGCCAGTATCGCCTGCAACATTCTGGCTGGCTGGGCGGCCTGCGCGCTGATTTGCCTTCTATGTCGCCGTCGTGGCTTGTCCTTGGCTGCGGCAATGATCTTTGCCGCCCACCCCATCCACAGTGAGGCAGTCTTGTGGAATTCAGCTCTCAGCGAGCTTGGCTGCTCTCTCTTCTATTTTCTGGCGTTCTGTCTTTACCTGCTGGCATGGCGGGAACCGGCCCAACCGATAGCGAACCCTCGCCGCAGGAGAAAATCTGCTCGTGAATTGCCGCCTCGGTCGTCGCGGCGTCATATCTGGTTCATCGGAGCCGCGGTATTCGCGTACTTCGTGGCGCTCCTGTGGAAGGAAATGGCGCTCTCTTTACCGTTCCTCGTGGCTGCCCATGCCATCATGACGGCTACTGCCGCAGCCTCAATCAAGGCCCGAGTCCGCGCGGCCCTGATACGCGCGGCGCCATTCTTTGCCATGACGGCGGCTTACGCGGTTGTCCGTTTCGCGGTGCTCGGCTACCTCGCCAAGGCTCAGCAAGGCTGGATCCTGACTCCGCTGCAATTCGGCCTGACCGCTGTTCGACTTGTCGCGGAGTACTGGCTGAAGCTCCTTTGGCCCTTCCCCCTGAATGCCTACTACGTGTTCACGCCCGCCCGGAGTCTTTGGAGCGCAAGCGTTGTTCTGTCGCTGCTCTTCGTTGTCGCGGCAGGGGGGCTGATTCTCCGTGGTATGTCCCGATGGCCGCTTCCGAGCTTCGCGGCAGCCTGGGTATTTGTCACCTTGCTTCCCGCGCTCAATCTCCGAGGCGTGGGTGCGAACGTCTTCACGGAGCGCTACTTGTACATTCCCTCGCTGGGGTTTTGTTTGCTGGTGGCGTGGCTTGCGGCCGAAGGACTTGCCCATCTGCCTGTGCGCGTGGCTCGCATTGCGGCCGTCGTTGCCATCGTCGCGATCGTGGCGGGAGGTACTATTGAGGTTCGAGCGCGAGCCTCTGACTGGGAATCGGATTTCAGCTTGCTTTCCGCTACGGTGCAGGTCTCGCCGAGTTCGGCTGTCATCCACAATGGGCTGGGCCGCGTTCTGCGCGATCAGAAGAACGACTTGGACGCTGCCGAGCATCAGTACCACCTCGGGTACGATGCGGCTGCCGCTGAGGCGCCGCCGAACCGCGAGGAGATGGCGCATGCTCTGGTGGGCTTGGCGGGTGTTGCCTATTCGCGCGGTGAACCCGGGCAATCATTGCAGCTCGTGGAACAAGCGCTGGCGGTTGATCCCTCCAACGGCGACGCTCATGTGTCGCGCGGAGTGGCGTTGCTGGCCCTCGGACGCTTGGACGAGGCCGAGAAAACATTCCGCGAGGCGCACGACTTGTATCCCAATGATGCAATTGTTACGAATGGTCTCGGATTGATTGCGCTGTCCCGCAACCAGCCGGGCGATGCGATCCGATACTTCTCGCAGGTGGTCAGCATTGCTCCCGATTACCCCGACGGCTACAACAACCTGGGCCGCGCCTGGGTCGAGCAAGGGCACCCCGAGCAGGCCCTCGGTTTCTTTCGCCACGCTCTCGACTTGGCCCCGGACAATGCCATGTTCCATGCCAACTTCGGGGTAGCCCTGGGACGCGCCGGAATGTTGACGGAGAGTCGGGCGGAATTCGAGCGTGCGCTTCAACTCGACCCGAGGCTGGATTGGGTGCGCCAAAGCCTCCGCATTCTCGACCAGATGCAGGCTCAGCGCCCACGCTAGAGCTGTTGTGGCACTCTCGCCCTGGCGTGTGCAGAAGAAAGCATGGTTGGAGGGCCGGCGCCTTGCTCGCGGCAACTCACAACTGAAACCGAAGCTCTTTCTCTGCTATCCTCTTCCGCATCTCACACCATGAAAGTCCGCCTCGCTCTCGTCCTCTTTCTCTGCTCGTTGGCATTCGCTCAATCCAAGACGCCCATCAACCTTCCCAGTGGCAAAGTTCTGCTGACGCCCGTGCCCGGCAGTCCGCAAACCGGCGTCGGCAGCCTGCCCGCCGCCCTCGCGCTCAGCCCCGACAGTCGCTATCTCGCCATTCTCGACGCCGGATTTGGCGCCTGGCCGAACCACATGCACCAGGGCATCGCGGTGCTCGATCTTGAAAGCAACAAAGTTTCCTTCTTTCCCGATTCCCGCCTCCCGGAGAAAGCCCGCCAGACCTACTTTCTCGGCCTCGCCTTCAGCGGCGACGGCGCGCATCTCTACGCCTCCTTCGGTTCGCTCACCGACCCACAGGCCAAGCGGCCCGGCAGCACTGGCAACGGCATCGCCGTGTACCGTTTCGACCACGGCCGCCTCACGCCCCAGCGTTTTATTCCAATCCCGCCGCAGCCGCTCGCCGTCGGCAAGCAGCGCGCGCTGGCGATGAAAGCTGCGCCGCCGGGCACCGCCGTGTCTTTTCCCGCCGGCATTGCCGTGCTGCCTTCGACCGCAGGGGAACAACTGTTGGTCGCCTGCAATCTGTCCGACACCGTTCTCCAACTCGACGCCGCATCCGGGAAGATCATCCGCACCTTTGACCTCAGCAGCGGCCCGCACATTCCCGGCGCGTATCCCTACGCCGTCGTCGCCAATCGCGCCGGTACCCGCGCCTGGGTTTCGCTGTGGAACGCCTCGGCTGTCGCCGAACTCGACCTGGAGAAGGGAACTGTCGCGCGCCGCATTCCGCTGCGCCAACCTCCATCCCCGACGCAGCCGGGCTCGCATCCCACCGCGCTTCTTCTCACCCCCGACGAGCGCCTGCTTTACGTCGCGCTCGCCAACGCAGATGAAGTCGCGGTGGTTTCTACCGACGACCCCGCACCGCCCGCGTTTCTCTCCACGGGCCTGCACGAGGAGTATTTCGGCGCCGTTCCCGACGCGCTCGCCCAGACCGCCGACGGGCGCCACCTCTTTGTCGCTAACGCCGGCAGCGACTCCGTCGCCATGTTCGACGTCCACGACATTTCCAAGTCCCCCTCGCAACTGGCAACTCGCAACTGGCAACTCGGTTTCATTCCCACCGAATGGCTGCCCACCGCGCTCGCCGTGCGCGGCGACGATCTTCTGATCGTTAGCGGAAAATCGCAGGGCACCGGCCCCAACTCCGCCACCATCGACCATCCCGCCTGGAACCATCGCACCTACATCGCCGCGCTGCTCCACGGCTCCATTGCGCGCGTGAACATCGGCGACGCCGAAAAAAATCTTGCCGCGCTCACCCGAGCGGCCGAAGAAAGCAACCTGATGAACGGCCGCGCCGACTCGTTGCCGTTCAAGTCCGGCCGTAACCCGATCAAGCACGTCATCTACGTCATCAAAGAGAACCGCACCTACGACCAGCTTTTCGGCGACCTCGACGTCGGCGACGGCGACCGCTCGCTCACCATGTACGGCGAGTCCATCACGCCCAACCACCACCGTCTCGCCCGCCAGTTCGGCGTGCTCGACAATTTCTACGACAGCGGCGAAGTCTCCGGCATCGGCCACGTCTGGTCCACCGCCGCCATCGTCAGCGACTACACCGAGCGCATCTGGCCCCTCGACTACCGCGGCCGAGAGCGCACCTACGATTTCGAAGGTCAGAATCTGGAAGAGTATCCGCTGCTGCGCAACCTGCCCGACGTCAACGAGCCCGCCTCCGGCTATCTCTGGGGCAACGCCGCGCGCCATGGCCTGACCTACCGCCACTACGGCGAGTTCGTCTCCACGCAATGGTGCGACGGCAAAGGCGAAGGCGCGCCCCCGGGAGAAGCCGGCACGCCGCCTCTTCCCCCGGGAGCCTGCGCGCGCCAGGAGATCAAAAAAGGAGAGCCGCTGCCGCCTAACATTGGCGATCCTCGCGGCGGCCGCAGCCCCTATCCCTGGCCAGTTCCCATGATCGCCGCTGACCTCGCCACCAAGCCCGAATTGCGCGACCACTTCGACCCGCGCTATCCCGACTTTCGCGTCGAGTATCCCGACCAGCTTCGCGCCGACGAGTTCCTCAGCGAGTTTTCACAATTTGTCGGGGACCGCCAAGCCGGCAAGGACACCCTGCCCAACCTCGTCGTTCTGCGCCTTCCGCAGGACCATACCGCCGCCAAGAAGCCCGGCCTCTGCCGCCCCGCTGCCTGCGTTGCCGACAATGACCTCGCCCTCGGCCGCGTTGTCGAAGCCGTCTCCCACAGCTCCTACTGGGACGATACCGCCATCCTCGTTCTCGAAGACGACGCCCAGGACGGTGCCGACCACGTTGATGCCCACCGCTCCATCGCGCTCGTCATCAGCAAATACGCGCCGAAAACACCGCGGAAAAATGTCGTGAAGATCGGAAAGCAAGATCGATTTGGCGGCTTGATCCAAAACCCGTTCGAAATCTTCCTCGACCACCGCTTCTACACCACCGTCAGCATGATCCACACTCTCGAGGTCCTGCTCGGCCTGCCGCCGATGAACAACAATGACGCCCACGCCCCCATCATGGCGCCGCTGTTTTCCGGCGATGGGAGCCAGCCGCCCTTCACCGCCGACTACCGCAACCGTGACAACGGCCTGATCTACGAAGCCAATCCACCCAGCGGCCCGGGTGCCGCCGCGTCGCTGAAAATGGATTTGTTCCACGCCGACGCTGCCGATTCCGCCACCCTCAACCGCATCCTCTGGCGCGACGCCAAGGGCAATCGACCCATGCCCGCCCCCAAACACACCGTCTTCCCCGATCGTCCCCGCCCCGCCAAAGACGACGATTGAACCAGTCTGTTGTTGCCCTCGCGGGTGCGCAATTTCAGCCCACTTTGTTCTCCACCCAATCTTCAATCGGCAATGCCCTCGGCCCCCTCCCCCCAAACTTTTTTTCCATCCCCGCCCCATCCCGCGCATCTCAAATCTGGTTGGAGGACGAAACATGGCTTTAAGAAATGTGCCTAATCCCGTCGCAGAGCAGACTGCTCACGCACTCCCCGCTCTCCCTTACGACTTCGCTGCGCTGGAGCCCCACATTGACGCGCAGACCATGCAGATTCACCACGACAAGCACCATGGCGCGTACGTCACCAATTTGAACGCCGCCCTTGACAAGCATCCCGACCTGAAGTCCAAGTCGGTCGAAGACTTGCTGCGCGGCCTCAACTCCATTCCCGAGGACATCCGCACCGCGGTCCGCAACAACGGCGGCGGCCACGCCAACCACGGCATGTTCTGGAACATCATGAGTCCCAAGGGGGGCGGCACCCCCACCGGCGAGATCGCCCAGGTCATCAACCAGTTCGGCGGCTTCGACCAGTTCAAGGAAAAGTTCAACGACAACGGCCTCAAGCGCTTCGGCAGCGGCTGGACTTGGCTGGTCCACACCAGCGCCGGCAAATTCGAGCTGGTCAGCACCGCCAACCAGGACAGCCCGTACATTGACGGCAATTACCCGGTCATGGGCAACGACGTCTGGGAGCACGCCTACTATCTGAAGTATCAGAACCGCCGCGCCGACTACCTCAAGGCCTGGTGGAACGTCGTCAACTGGGACGAAATCAACCGCCGCCTCAAGCAAGGCCGGTAATCGTATCAGGGCGCGACTTCAGTCGTGCCGACAACTAACAACCGATTTTTCTGTGGGGAAGAAAAAGCCCGGCCGCCTCTGGCCGGGCTTTTTCGCTGGCTTCTCGCTGAGCGCTGCTTGCAGGCGTCAGCCTGAGCTGGTTTTAGTTGGCTAAAAGCTAAGAGCTGTAGTACTTCCCATTCACCTCTTCGCCCATCACCGCGAAATCGGCCTTGGAGGTCTCCAGCGGATCCGATTTCCATTCAAACCCGATGGACGGCACCCGCACCGTTGCCTCCAACTGTGCACTCGCCTTGAATCCGGCGAACCGGTACATGCGGGTTGCGTCTTCATATTTCACCGGTTCGCTTCCAGCTTTGAATTGCAGCTTGTAATCCATAAACGCGGGCGTGGCCTCGGCATCCATTGCCGGCCACTTGGGCTGGTCTACGACGGGCACGTTCTTCATCACTAGGGTCGCCGTCTTGCCGTCGGCGCTAAACGTCAGCGCCCCATCCGGCACCGGCGCCACCCAGTACATGCCTTCCGGAGAAATCGGTGGATGGAAATCGTGGATCTGGTTCGGAGGGGCCGCCGGCCCCTTGAATAGCGTCAGTCATATGTGCGAGAACACGCCCTGCTGTGCCTTCCGCGCCGCCCAATACTCGCCCGCCATGTAGCTGTAATCCGTGGTCGGCGTTCCGAATGCCAGCCGGTTGCCCTTATTGTCGGTACCCATTCCCGTGAACCCGGCGCAGCGCGCCAGCTTGCCTTTGAAATGAAAGATGTTCGACAGTTCGACCTCCGGATTCGCCGCTTGATTGTGATTGCCGTTCTTGTCCAGCCATGGGATCGGATACGGACACGGGCCGCCATTGGCCGGTCCGCCCTTCGGAATCGGCGGCGCGCACCCGCTGTTGTCGCTGGAAAATACGCGTCGCGGGAGCAGCGACGCGATTGCCGCCGCTCCTCCCATTTGCAGCCATCGTCTCCTTCGCATCCTGAACTCGTTCATGGGCACTCTCCTTGCTGATATCCAAAATTGGTTCCCACGCACCCCGCGCGCTACATCCTACGCCGCCAAAGTGGAAATCGTCATCCCGGCAAGCGGGTCTCTGTTGCGTTCTTACTGCCTAATTATTTCGTTGCAAATCAAAAAGCCCGGCTGCTTCCAGCCGAGCTTTGTCATTCCAGAAACCAGAAACTAGTGTCCTGTCTCAAAACGTTGCCTAAATATTTCCTTGTCTTGAAGGGGCTCGGCTTCAGCCGAGCCGTAAGGGCCCGCAAAACTGCGGCTTTAGCCGCTGAGGCGATCTCTTCCACTACGCAACGCGCCTCAAGAATCGGGAAACACATTTTCGATTCACCACACTAGAGACTAGAGACCACAGACTACTGCTGTCCTCCCGCCGCCTTCTTCTCCATGATCGGCTTGCCTTCCACGTCCTGCGCTTCCACCGTGCCCATTTCCAGCTTCTTCAGCTCGGGCTCGACTTTGGCGCGGTCTCCGGCAATCACAATCACCATCTTGTTCGGCACAAGGTACCTCTCCGCCATTCGCTGCACTTCCGTCGCGCTCACTGCCCCGATCTTCGCCGGCAGCGTGCGGTAGTAATCCGGCGGCAGGTCATAGACGAACAAGTTCGACATCGTTCCCGCCGTCCGGGTGGTGGTCTCGAAATCCGCCGTCAGCCCACGCTCAAACGTCTCCTTGGCCGCCGATAGCTCGTCGGGCGACACTTCCGTCGTCCGCATGCGCTCCAGTTCGGCAAACACCTCCTTCACTGCTGGCGCCGTCACGTCCGTCCGGATCATGCTTCCCACTACAAACGGCCCGGCGCCCCGACGGAACTGGAACGACGTAAACGCTCCGTACGTGTATCCATGCACCTCGCGCAAGTTCATGTTGATCCGGCTGGAGAACATTCCTCCCAGAATGTCGTTCATCACCGTCACCGGCACGAAGTCGGGATGCCTGCGCTGCAGCCCGACTTGCCCGATGCGCAGCGCGCTTTGCGGCGCATTCGGCTTGTCCACAATCACCACCCGCCGCGTCAGCGTGTTCCCGGCCATCGGCGGCTTCGACACCGACCCCTGTCCCGTCCACCAACCGAAGTACGTCATCGCCAGCCTCTTCAGTTGCAGCTCGGTGACGTCGCCCGCCACCACCAGCGCGCAGTTCGCCGGTGCGAACCCGCCGTTGTAGAACTTCACCATGTCCTCGCGGGTGGTTGCCTGGGTGGATTCCGGCGTTCCCGTCTCCAGGTACCCGTACGGGCTCTTGTCGCCGTACACCTCGTGCGCCAACACCCGGTTGGCCAGGATGCCGGGGTTGTCGTTCTGCTGCAGTAGCGTGGTCAGCCGGCGTTTCCGCACTCGCTCAATTTCTTCTTCGCGGAACGCCGGGTGCAACGCCACGTCCGACAGCAGATCGAACAACTGGTTCGCATTCTTGGTCAGCCCGCTGCCGGTGATCGTGCTCGCGTCCGCCGACGATCCCGCGTTCAGCGACGCCCCGATCTGCGCGATGTCATCCGCCAGTTGCGGCGACGTCCGCTTTTCCGTGCCTTCGTTCATCATCTGCGCCGTAAATGACGCCAAGCCTGCCCGGTCCGCCGGATTTGCCTCGCTCCCGCGCAGCGCCGTCAACTGCGCCGTCAGCACCGGCAACTCGTGCTGTTCCACCAGGTACACCTGCATCCCGTTGGGCAGCTTGAATTCCTCCGGCACCGGCAACTGCAGCGCCGACCTCTTTCCCGGTTTCGGCTGCGTGTTGCGCCACTCATCGCCGCCCGGCCCGCCCGGCATCTTCTCCGCCACCGCTGCCGCCGGCGGCTCCGGCCGCTGCGCCACGTCCTCCACTACCTTCTCTCCCGGCACGCCGTACACCACCGCGCGCGAACTCGCCGTCAGCGTCTGGGCCAGCTTCTGCACCGACGCCGTTGTCGCATTGTTATATCGCGCCAGGTCCTTCGGCAGATATCCCGGATCGCCCGTGTAGTGGTTGTACTGGTTCAGCAAGTCGGCTTTTCCTCCGAACCCGCCCAGCCGTTGCAGACCCTGGATGGTGCGCGTCTCGATCGTATTTCTCGCCCGCTCCACCTCGGCCTGCGTGACGCCGTCCTTCTGCACCGCCGCCAGCTCTGCCTCGATCGCCTTCTCTAGCTCCTCCGGCTTCACCCCGGGCTTGGCCGTCGCCGTAATCTGGAACAACGACCCCAGCATCATCGAGTTCTCTCCCGCCCGCACATCCTGCGCGATCTGCTTTTCGTACACCAGCTTCTTGTACAGCCGGCTCGACTTTCCTCCCCCCAGAATGCTGGCCAGCAGGTCTGCATCCGCATCGCCCGGCTTGAAGTATGCTGGCGTCAGCCATGCGATGTACACCCGCGGCAACTGCACCTTGTCGGTGATCGTCGCCCGTCGTTCCTGCGTGATCGGCGGCGTCACCGCCTCAATCTTCGGTACCGGAGGTCCTGCCGGCACCGGCCCAAAATATTCTTCCGTCAGCGCCTTCACTGTCTTGGTATCGAAGTCGCCCACGATCGCGATCGTCGCATTGTTCGGCGCGTAGTACGTCTTGAAAAACTCGCGCACGTCCTTCAGGTCCGCTGCCTCCACGTCCGCATGGGATCCGATCACCTCCGCGTAATACGGGTGCGTCTTCGGATACACCAGGTGGAACAGTCCCTCCTCGACCAGCCCGTACGGCTGACCTTCCAGGCTCTGCCGCCGCTCATTGCGCACTACGTCCCGCTGGTTCTTCAGCTTCTTTTCGTTCAGGCCATCCAGCAGCCACCCCATGCGGTCGCTCTCGACCCACAGCGCCGTCTCCAACTGCTCCGACGGCACCGTCTCGAAATAATTGGTGCGATCGAAATCGGTGGTGCCATTGGTCTGCGTCGCCCCGATGCCTTCGATCACCTTGTCGAAGTTCGCCACGTGCTTCGATCCCTGGAACATCATGTGTTCGAACAGGTGCGCGAAGCCGGTCAGCCCCGGCCGCTCGTTTGCCGGCCCGACGTGATACCACAAGTCCACGGCCACCAGCGGCAGCCGGTGATCTTCGCTCAGGATCACCTCCAGCCCGTTCGCCAGCTTGTACTTTTCAAACTTGATGGTCGGGACACTCTCGCTTGCCGCCCGTGGCGGCACTGCCCTTGTCGGTCCCGGTTTTGGCGGGACAGGATGGGTATTTCCCTGGCCCCACACCGGCGCGCACAAGACCACGAACATGACGATTGCCAGAGCGAACCGCCCCGCTCGGCCTGCGTTTTTCATAAGGAATCTCCTTGGTCTGACTTGAAGGTTGGTGGCTGAAATGGCAAAACTTCAGTATACAAGGGCTTTCCGCGTCACGCCGTCACCCGTCCTAGAACTTTCCCGGGCACACGTACACTCCCCACTACATACGTTGGCTTAGACCGCCCTGGTTCCATTTTGTCACCAGGCAGTTCCAGGTTCTTGTGATGAATCTCTCGCAGGTAAACAAGAAATTGGGAGCTGCAGGCCACCGTTCGGGCTGCCACCGAACTACCCTAAATACCAACTACTAACTACTTCTTCGCCACCACCACCCCATCCTTCATCACGAAGCTGATCTTCTCCAGCACCGTGACATCCGCCAGCGGATCCCCCGCGACCGCCACAATGTCCGCCAGCTTGCCCGGCTCAATCGTCCCCACATCCGCCATTCCCAGCAACGCCGCTGCATCCGACGTTGCCGACCTTATCGCCTGCGCCGCCGTTTGCCCGCACTTTACCCGCAGCGCGAACTCTTTTGCCGGATTGATGTTCCAGTCGAACCCGCCCGCATCCGTGCCGAACGCGATCTTTACTCCCGCCTGCATCGCCCTGCGGAACGTCTCCTCTGATATCTTGACCATGTCCAGCCATACCGGCGCGCCCGCCTTCGCACGCCCTTCGGCCACGTACTCGCCCACGTACAGCGTCGGCACGTACCAGATCCCCTTCGCCGCCATGGTCTTCAGGTCTTCCGGCGCGATGTAGTCCCCGTGCTCGATTGAATCCACTCCCGCCTCCACCGAGTTGTGCACGCCAAACATCGCCGTCGCGTGCGAGGCCACTTTACGCCGTTGCCGATGCGCCTCGTCCACGATCGCACGCAACTCTTCCATGGTGAACGTCGGCACGTCTTTCAGCGCCGGGCCGTCGATGTAATACGAACGGTCGCTGTACACCTTGATCCAATCCGCCCCGTGCGATATCTGCTCCCGCACCGCCTTGCGGCAATCGTCCGCTCCATCGCAGAACTGCACCCCATGCGGAACCTGGATCTCCCAGTTGTAGCCTTGCAGCGGATACGCCCCGGTCACGTTCAGCGCCCGCGTCGCCACCTGCATCCGTGGACCCGCGATGATGCCGTTGTTGATCGCCTTCTTGATGTCCACGTCCGCGTATCCCGCGCCCTCGGTTTCCAGGTCGCGAAGCGTGGTGAACCCGTAGTTCAGCGCTTTCCCCGCCGTCACCGCCCCCACAATCGCCCGGTACGGGTTCGACTGCTTCAACAACTGCGCGTCGTAATCTTCCGCCGTGATGTCCCCCTGCAGCAGCACATGCGTGTGCGTATCAATCAGCCCCGGCAGGCAAGTCATCCCGCCGAGATCAATCATTTGTGGCGCGGGTGCCCCCGCCCGCGTACCCGCACCGAATGCCCCAACCGTTTCAACCTTGTGCCCAACCACCACAATCTCGACATCGCGCCGCACCTGCCCGCTCTTCGGATCCAGTAAGCTCCCGCATCGCAACACCGTCGTTCCTGCCGCCTGCAGCCTGGAGCCTGAAGCCGGGTCCCCCGCCTGTGCAGTACCAGCATTAGCCAAGAGCTCAGAGCTAATAGCTGAGAGCTGAGTCTGCGCAAACGGCTTCTTCGGTCCACACGCCATCAGCATCCCCACCAGCACCACCACCACAACCGTACGCGACCGCCTCATAATTCCTCCACACCGGCTCATAATTCCTCCACACCGGCACTCTAACTCCTCCACGCCGGGTGGAGCAGGGCTTCAGCCCTGCTGTTCACGGATATTCCAATGGTGCGGCTTTAGCCGCTGAGGTACCTCTTGAATCGAAAACAATCGGCCATCAAAAAAATATCTTCCCGCTCCCGAATCCGCCGTGCATTCTACTCGACTGGCCGCCTGCACTGACCACTGGCCACCATCCTGTGGAAATTCCCCGCAAAACGCGTCCCAAATCGCTCTCCGCCTGCCTCGCCGGATGCACCCCCAATGCACCACTCTTCTGCCTTGTTCTCGGCCGCAAATCGCCCTAGATTTCTCTCTTATCGCATGACATCCAGCCTGGGCTCCAGCCATTGTCCGCGGCTTTTGCCATCGACTATGGACCCCCGACCCCCGACTCTCGTCAACTCCTATTCCTGCCTCCGCTTGCGCCGGACCCAAAGAAAAACTACAATATATTGTGCTAGGGTCTTGACAGGCACAACATACAGGCATACTGTCGCATCTCACATAGCGTCGTTGGGAGAGAAACCTCCCGGACTTCGGCATCGGTCGCGCCCGCCCTGCCGGCAGGATTTTAGAGAAATTGTTGGACTGACCAACTAGCCACTGGCCACTGATTACTGAATTTCCGAAGGAGATCCACCATGGCTGACGTCACCGAAAAAACTACCACCACCACGGCTACCAGCATCACCGCGAAGACCAGGAAAGCTCCCGGCCTCTCCTTCCGCCGCTATTTTACCCAACCGGATATATCCCCCTACGATACTTTGGAATGGGAGCTCCGCACCGCCCAGATCACCGACGCTCAGGGCAACGTCATTTTCGAGCAGAAGGACGTCGAGATCCCCAAGGACTGGTCCATGACCGCCACCAACATCGTGGCCAGCAAATACCTCCACGGACGCCTCGGCGCCAGCGACCGCGAAACCGGCGTCCGCCAGCTCGTCTCCCGCGTCGCCGAAACCATCCGCGACTGGGGCATCACCGGCGGCTATTTCCGCTCCAATGATGACGCCGCCGTCTTCCACGACGAGCTCTGCCACATCCTGCTCCGCCAGATGGCCGCTTTTAACTCGCCCGTCTGGTTCAACGTCGGCTGCGATCGCATCGAGCCCAACGCCGACGGCGCCAACTGGCACTGGAACCCGCGGACGCAGAACGTCGAATTCGCGCCCTCCGGCTATCGCAACCCGCAGTGCTCGGCCTGCTTCATCAACTCCATCCACGACTCGATGGAGTCCATCATGACCCTGGCCAAGACCGAGGCCATGCTCTTCAAGTGGGGCTCCGGCACCGGCACCAATCTCAGCCCCCTGCGCGGCTCTCACGAACCCTTGTCCGGCGGCGGCACCGCCTCTGGCCCGCTCAGCTTCATGCGCGGTTTTGACGCCTTCGCCGGCGTCATCAAGAGCGGCGGCAAGACCCGCCGCGCCGCCAAGATGGTCATCCTCAACATCGACCATCCCGACATCACCGAATTCATCGACTGCAAGATGAAGGAAGAAGCCAAGGCCCACGCCCTCGTTCGCGTCGGCTACGACGGCTCCACCCCCGATTCCGAAGCGTATTCCTCCATCTTTTTCCAGAACGCCAACAACTCGGTGCGCGTCACCGACGAATTCATGCTTGCCGCCGAGCGCGACGCTGACTTCACCACCCACGATGTCCACGACGGCGCCGCCCACCAGACCTACAAGGCGCGCGACCTGCTGCGCAAGATCGCCACCGCCACCTGGCATTGCGGCGATCCCGGCATGCAGTTCGATACCACCGTCAACCGCTGGCATACCTCGAAAAACACCGCTCGCATCAACGCCAGCAATCCCTGCAGCGAGTACATGTTTCTCGACGACTCCGCCTGCAACCTGGCCTCGCTCAATCTCATGAAGTTCGCGCCCAACGGCACCTTCGACGTGGAAGCCTACCGCCACGCCGTCGACATCATGATCACCGCCCAGGAAATCCTCGTCGATTTTTCCGGCTACCCCACCGAGTCCATCGCCCGCAATTCGCACGATTACCGCCCGCTCGGACTCGGCTACGCCAACCTCGGCGCGCTGCTTATGGCTTCCGGCCTGCCCTACGACTCCGAAGCCGGACGCGACTACGCCGCCTGCGTTACCGCCATCATGTGCGGCGAGGCCTACCTCCAGTCCGCCCGCATCGCCGAACAGTGCCCGGCCCTGGATCCCGCCAGCACAAAAGCGAAGCAGGCTTTTGCCAATGGCCAATGGCCAACGGCTAACGGCCCCGCCGGTGCCGCGCCCGGCTTCTACCTCAACCGCGAGCCCTTCCTCGACGTCATCCGCATGCACCGTGCTTCGGTGAACAACATTGGCGGCTCTCCAGAAACTGGAAACCGGAAACTGGAAACTTCTCAGCTCCCGCACCTGGTCTCCGCCAGTAAGGAGGTCTGGGATGCCGCCCTATCGCATGGAGAGAAGCACGGCTACCGCAACTCCCAGGTCACCGTGCTCGCTCCCACCGGCACTATCGGCTTCATGATGGATTGCGACACCACCGGTGTTGAGCCCGATCTGGCGCTGGTGAAGTACAAGAAATTGGTCGGCGGCGGCATGATCAAGATCGTCAACAACACCGTGCCGGCCGCGCTGTTCAAGCTCGGCTACACACCCGAGCAGGTCAGCGCCATCGTCAGCTACATCGACGCCACCGGCACCATCGAAGGCGCGCCGCACATCAAGGACGAGCACCTGGCGGTCTTCGATTGCAGCTTCAAGCCCTCCAAGGGCACTCGCTCCATCCACTACATGGGACATCTGCGCATGATGGCTGCCACCCAGCCCTTCATCTCCGGCGCCATCTCGAAAACGGTCAACCTGCCCGAGGCGGCCACCGTGGACGAGATCGCCGAAGCCTACGTCCAGGCCTGGAAACTGGGACTGAAGGCGGTCGCAATCTATCGCGACGGCTGCAAGAAGTCGCAGCCCATGGTGGTCAAGGGCGACAAGAAAGACGAGGTAGCGACGGGCTTTAGCCTGTCGGCGTCCGCGCCTGCGCCCGAACCCGGCCCGGTTGACTCCCGTGATGAAACTGGGCCACCGCGCGCCCACCGCCACCGCCTGCAATTGGAGCGCGCCTCCCTCACCCACAAGTTCAACATCGGCGGACACGAGGGCTACATCACCGTCGGCGTTTACCCCGACGGCGAGCCGGGCGAAATCTTCATTACCATGGCGAAAGAGGGCTCCACCGTCAGCGGCCTCATGGATTCCTTCGCGCTGGCCATCTCCATGGCGCTGCAGCACGGCGTCCCGCTCAAACTGCTGTGCGAAAAGTTCAAGCATACCCGCTTCGAGCCCAGCGGCTGGACCGGCAACGAGAACATCGGCTACGCCACCTCGATCATGGACTACCTCTTCCGCTGGCTGGAGCAGAAGTTCGTCACCGGCCAGCAGCAGTTGTTGTTTCCGGGTATGAAGCCGAGCGAGCTGTTAGGCGAGCGAGTCCTGAGCGAAGCGAAGGACCAAGGCGAGCGAGGAGTCCCGAGCGCAGCGAGGGACCCGCTCTTGCCAATGGCCAATGGCCAACGGCCAACGGCGCATCACGCAAGTGATGGCCAACGGCCAACGGCGCATCACGCAAGCGATGCCCTGCAAGGTCTGGTGGACATGGGCGACGCCCCCTCCTGCTCCTTTTGTGGCGCCATCATGACGCGCAACGGTAGCTGCTTCCGCTGTGGCAGTTGCGGCTCGACCTCGGGGTGCAGTTAATTGCTGATCATCAACACCGAGACACAGAGGCACGGAGGAACGCGAGGTGCTTTCATGGCGAAGGGCGCGGCTTTAGGAAGCGTTTTGAAGGGGCGCGGCTTCAGCCGCGCCGAACGGCCTCGATTTGGGTGGAGCAGGGCTTCAGCCCTGCATTTGAAGCCCCCCTTTAATCCTTGTGATTCCGAGCGGGCTTCAGCCCGCGAGGAATCTGCTGTTCTGACTTTTTCCGAGCCTCTTGAGCCGTCACCCAAGGGAGGTCATGGCCTTAGCCATGACTGAGGTACGCAGCACCGAAACCGTGACCGACGCGCAAAGCGTCGAAGTCCCGCAGGGACGAATGACAGTAGCCCAGGACTTCAGTCCTGGGAATGCCTATGCCCGAGGTGCGCATCACCGAGTCCCGCAGGGACGAATGAGAGTAGCCCAGGACTTCAGTCCTGGGAATGCGCCAAGAGAAATTGCCGAGTCCCGTAGGGACGGCACGCTGGTAGCCCAGCACGGAAGTGCTGGGAAGGCGTAGAAAAGATTTCCGAGTCCCATGGGGACGGCACAAAAGGTAGGGCACATCGGAACCCAGGGCTTTACCGCAAAGGACGCGGAGGGCGCCGAGGATTTGGTGGAAGCGCACGGCTTTAGCCGTGCGACAAGGGTCATGAAAAAATCTGGGCTTTAGCCCCTGAGGTCCTGTTGTCCGCGAAAGAAAAACGTCCCTCAGGGGCTAAAGCCGGGTTTGTTTGACGGCGAGATTGGCACGGCTGAAGCCGTGCCCTTCCACGGTGGCTCACGATCTTGTTTTGGCTAATAGCTAAGAGCTAAAAGCTAAGACCTTGCTTGTTCCGATTTCGTAACACCCAGAGATGGCCCGGTCGCCAGGCCAACAAAAGACGTACTGTGTGGGGGCACGGCACGCCGTGCCCCTACGTGTTTTATGTACGCCGCCTTCAGGACGCGCAAAGGGTCGTGCTGCCGCTGCGGTTGGACGAGCGGGTGCAGCCAAGGGGGGAAAGCCCACGCTGCCGCCCGAAAAGATCAACGAGGAAAGTCGCTGTGTTCAAGATCGGCTTTGCGGACATTGTCGGTGGAGGCGGCGTAGCGGGTGCGCTGCTCACTTTGGGCAGCGGTATTCTCTTGCCTTGGCTGAAAGCTCGAGATGTAGCTCAGAAACGGTTGCAAGTTTTGGAAGAAGCGACGAAACGGGTGAGTTTTTGGGAGGCCTGGATCAAGGCACAACAACTGGCGGGCTCCGAACCGTTGGATTCGATCAAAGGGCCGGCGCAGAAAGAACTCTACGAGGCGTCGGTAACCGTGCTGGCGGCCACGGCTCACCCGGCGGCTCTCGCAGAGGCGATGCCCACGGCCATTGCACCGGAACCGGCGATATGCACGCGGGTTGCGGAACCAGTGGGTGCAGGCGGGCTAGCTTCGCGCGTCAAACAATGGGTCGTGCGCGCGTTCCTACTTTACTCTCCACCACGCGCGCGCGCCTGGGTTCCGCGGGTTTTTTTCTATAGCTACTGCCTGGCGCCTTTCGCCGGCTTATACCCGTTTGATGGAACCGAGACCGGCCCATTCTGGTTCAAGTTGCTGGGTACCGCTGTGATAGCGCTGTTCTTCCGGTATTTGTCGGTGACGATGGAACGCTCCGTGAGAGCCACAAGCGGCAGCCCGTGGCAGAAGTTTTGATCTTGCTAGCAGTTCAGCGGACGGTACCCTCCCGACCGAGAAGGTCAAAGCAGATACAGAGGATACAGAGGAACGCAGACGAGGATGAAAACGGAAAGATGTAGTCCGGTCGCCCTCGACTGGGGATGCAAGACGCGGAGGACGCCGGGGACGCAGAGGATTTGGTGGAAGCGCACGGCGGCATCTGTCCCGAGCCAGTCGAGGGACCCGTGCGACAGAGCGCGCTTAATCCTTGTCATCCCGTGCCAGGACGCGCCCCGAAGCACGCGCCCGGTTTTGGCGCGTGCATGGCGCGCCCGAATCGAGGGATCTCGGTTTTGTTTTTGGCTGATAGCTGAAGGCTGATAGCTGACAGCTGCCTTGTTCCGATCTCGTAACACCCTGGGGTTGCCCCGGTCGCCAGCCAACAGTAGACGTACTGTGTGGGGCACGGCATCCCGTGCCCTTTTATGCTTTCAGGAAAAGTATGGGTTTGCGAATAATGATTTGTTCGGCATTCGGGGCCTCCCCCCATCTATCTGACCCAACAGGTGGCCCCAGAACCGCGCCTTTCACTGTTGCTGGTGGCGAGGAGGGAAATTGCGAATCGAGAGTGTCCGAATCGAAAATTTTCGTGCGTTTAAAGACGAGACAGTTTATTTCAACCCTTACACGGCCCTACTTGGGCCCAATGGCGGCGGCAAGTCCACGGTACTGACTGCTCTCAACGTTTTCTACCGCTATTCCATGGACGCCGTGACGAACTTGGTCCTCCTCGATGAAGAAGACTTCCACAACCGCGATGTCTCATCTCCGATCATCATCACTGTTACTTTTGCTGACCTCGGGCCCGACGCACAGAAGGATTTCGCAGCGTATTACCGCCAAGGCAAGCTGATTGTTTCTGCGAAAGCACAATGGAACTCCAGCACCCGGTGTGCCGATGTGAAGCAGTTCGGTCAAAGACTCGTCATCAAGGATTTCGCTGGGTTTTTCATCGCTGAGGGAGATGGTGCCAAGGTCGAAGAACTAAAAAAACATTACGCGGCGATCCGTGCAAAGCACACCTCGTTGCCAGCCCCCGGCACTAAGCAGGTCATGCTCGATGCTCTACATGACTATGAAACGGTGCATCCAGATGAATGCGAGCTGGTGCCCAGCGAAGACCAGTTCTACGGAATTTCGAAAGGTAAGAACCTTCTTGAGAAATACGTTCAATGGATATTCGTTCCCGCCGTCAAGGATGCCACCGCAGAGCAACTCGAGGCGCGAAAAACAGCACTGGGCCTAATACTCGAACGTACCGTGAGATCGAAGGTGTCTTTTTCCCAGCCGCTTAGCGATTTACGCCAACGGGCAATGGCGGACTATCAGAAGATATTAGCTGAGCGCGAATCGTTGCTCGCGACCCTAGCAGCCCGTGGTGCAAGTCTGGATTCGTGAGCGGAAAGTACTGAAGTATCCACAGGCATAGTTCGTAGAATGTCGCGCATGTCGATGGGGACGCGCAAGCAGCGGGAGAAGCAAGAGGACATCTGGATTGCGC
>JAIQFT010000052.1 GCA_020073185.1 Terriglobia bacterium | reverse complement strand
TTTTCCCAAAGTGCTGAGGGTGTGGTAGCTTCGCTTCAAGGCGGTTCTCCTTTCGTTGAGAAAGTTTCCAACCCGACTCTATCAAGAGCCGGGTCGAGAACCGCCCCTCAACCTTCAACTATGGATGGGACACCCTCGTGCTATCTGAAGGCAACTCCTGCTAGGATCGCTGCTTGATTCGGGGAGCGTAGCCTACACCTTCCCTAGACAATGGGCCTGCCTTAGGAAGATCATTGGCACCACTGATGTTGATAGCTTGAGAACAGCTATTCATGGGCGGGGATTACGACGGGCAAGGCGGACACGCGAGGGCGCGTGCGCCGCACGGACCTATTCCCGCACCTCATGCCACGAAATCTTCGCTCGGTTCCCCGTGTCGCTGCTGATTCCCAGCCGACGCATTGCGGTCGCTGACGTCGGAAAGACGCGCCAGGCGTTCGGCATATTCCTTCTTCAACGCGCCGGGAAGATACCGCCAGGTCCAATTGCCGCCAATGCGGCTGGGCGTATTCATGCGGGCATCGCTGCCCAGGCCGAGGACGTCCTGCAGAGGAACGATGGCCAGGCGCGCGAGCGAGGTGAGCGCGGCGCGGATCAATGCCCAGTTCATGCCGTCGGGATCGGCGCCAAGGTAATCCTGGGCGGCGCGGCGCTCGTCGCCGCGGAGGGAGTTGAACCAGCCGAGCGAGGTGTCGTTGTCATGGGTGCCGGTGTAGACGACGCAGTTGGGCTCGTAGCGGTGCGGAAGATAGATATGCGCGCCGGGATCGCTGAAGCCGAACTGCAGCACCTTCATGCCGGGAATCTGGAGACGCTCGCGCAGGGCGTGCACTGCGGGCGTGATCATGCCGAGGTCTTCGGCAATCAAGGGAAATCCGCCCAGCGCCTGGCGCAAGGCGTGAAAGAGATCATCGCCGGGACCTTGAATCCAGCGCCCATTGTACGCGGTAGGCTCGTTGGCCGGAATCTCCCAGTACGCCTCGAAGCCGCGGAAGTGGTCGAGGCGGACGATGTCGCAGGTGGTCAGCGCCCATTTCATGCGCTGCACCCACCAGTCGTAGCCGCGCGATTTCAGCACGTCCCAGCGATAGATCGGATTGCCCCAGCGCTGGCCGGTGGAGCTATAAGCGTCGGGAGGCACGCCGGCGACGACCGTGGGACTCAGGTCGTCATTGAGCTGGAAGAGATCGGGGTGCGTCCAGACGTCGGCGCTGTCGTAGTCAACGAAAATCGCGACGTCGCCAACGATGCGGATGCCGCGCTGCCGGCAGGCTTGATGCAGGGCGCGCCACTGCTCGAAGAAGAAGAACTGGGTGACGCGGGAGACCTCGAGCGCGATCTCGAGCTGCTCCCGCACGCGGGCCAGCTCCCGGAGCTCGCGGCGGGCAAGTTTGCGTGGCCACTGGTTCCAGGCAACTTGCTGGTAACGGTCGCGCAGGCGGACGAATAGGACATAGTCGTCGAGCCACCAGGCATTGTCGGAACAGAATTTTTCGTAGCGGCTGCGGGCGGAACCGGAGGCGTTGTCGAGAAAATTTCCGGCGGCTTCGCGCAACAGGGGCAGCTTGATGGCGCGGACGTGATCGCAGTCAATGGGGCCGGGGTGCTCGGGAAGAACAGCGAGCCGGCCTCGATCGATCCAGCCGGCGTCAGCGAGGCGTTCCATGCTGACCAGCAGCGGGTTTCCGGCAAAGGCGGAGATGGACGAGTAGGGAGAGTTGCCGTATGCCGTCGGGCCGTGCGGCAGGATTTGCCAGAGCGTCTGCCGCGCCGAGGAGAGGAAGTCGAGGAATTCGTAGGCAGCCGGGCCGAGGTCTCCGATGCCGCCGCGCGAGGGTAGCGAGGAGAGGTGGAGCAGGATTCCGGAGGCGCGTTCGTGAGGCAAGCTCTTAGCTCTTAGCTCTCGGCTCTTAGCCTTTAGCTCTTAGCGGGTAGATTCCAGCCGTTTGCCGGTCGCTAACAATTAGAACTTTCCGGTTATCGATGAAGGACGCGAAGATCACGAAATTCATCGTGGCCTTCGTGTCCTTGGTGGTTATCTTAGCTGGTGGATCCCAGCCTTTGGCCGGTCGCTAACGATAAAACTTAGATACTGGTTATGGTAAAGGACACGAAGAGCACGAAATATCATCGTGGTCTTCCGTGTCGTTGGTGGTTAACGAGTACGTTTAGGAGCCTTCGGAGCTCTGCGTCGGGGTCGTGATGCGCTTGAGTTCCTGTTGGTTGATCTTGATCTTGCCGTCCTTCTCCATGCGCTTCTGAAGATTGGAGGCAAAGACCTCGAGGAATTCGTTGCGCTTCTTCTGCAGGAGCTGGTCGCGCAGGCGGTCCTTGGAGGCAGCGAACTGCGCCGGCGGCGGCTCCTGCTTGTCCAGCAGGGCGACCACCACACCGCTGCGGCCGGTGCCGATGGGGGCGCTGATCTCTCCCGATTTCATGTCGAAGACGATCGACGCCGGGCCGGAAAGCGAGCCGAGGTCGGGCACCTGGCTGCTCGGACCGACCAGGTCACTGGTCTTCACCGTGGCGCCGAGTTCCTTGGCCGCTTTCTTCAGGTCGTGGAGCGAGCGCGCCTTCTCGGACAGCTCAGCGGTCTTTTGCTGCAGCATCCGGTTGGCGGCGTCCGCCTTGAATTCCTGCTCGACTCGCGAACGAATCTCTTCGAACGAAGGTGTGCGCGCCAGCTCTACCTTAGTTACCTGATAAACGACGTAGCCTTGCGGGATATGAACCGTGTCGGGCGTGCCCTTGTCGCGCGCGCTGAGGGCGGCGGACATGAATTCCGGCGCGTTGCCCAGGCCGGGGAGCGAGTCGGTGCGCGTGAACAGACCGGTCTCGACCACGTCGAGGCCGCTATTCTTGGCTGCCTTGTCGAGCCCGGCGGTGCGGGCATCGGTCTGCACCTTAGAAGCGAGCGCATCGGCGCGGGTGGCGGCCTTGTCGGCGGCGAGCTGCGGCTCGATCTGCGGCTTCACTTCGTCGAGCGACTTGACGTGCGCTTCCTGCTTGTCGTCTACGTGAATAATGTGGAAGCCGAAGGTGCTGCGAACGATGCCGCTGGTCTGGCCCTTGGGCAGCGAAAACGCCGACTGCTCGAATTCGGGAACGGTCTGGCCGCGCTGGATCCACCCAATGGAGCCACCGTTGTCCTTGCTGCCGGCGTCTTCTGAATATTTCTTGGCCAGCTCGGCAAAGTTGCCGCCGGCCTGGACCTGCTTAAGGACCGAATCGGCCTTCTCGCGCGCGGCCTTCATCGCCGCCTCATCCACCTTGCCGTCAGGGCCAGGGGCGGGCGTCTTGATGAGGATGTGGCGGACGTTGACCTGCTCGGGGACGCGGTACTGGTCGCGATGCGAGTTGTAGTACTGCTGCAATTCCTGGGGCGTGACCTGGACCTGCTGTCGAACCTTGCCGGTATCGATCACGATGTAGCGGGCCTGGCGCTTCTCTGGGATGGCGTTGGCGTACTGCTGCTTGTGCTGGTCGAAGTACGACTTCAACTCGGCCTCGGAAGGCTGCACCTGCTTCATCAGGTCCTCGAGGGTGAGCACGGCGTAGTCGAACTTGACCTTGGTATTCTCACGCTGGTACTGCTGCGCGATTTCCTGGTCGGAGACGGTGACGCCGCCTTCCACCGCAGCGCGCAGCTTGCGGATCAGCAGGTCGGTCATGAGCAGTTGCTCGAACTGCGGCACGCCCATGTTGAAGTTCTGCTGGATGAAGCCTTCATAGATGTTCTGGCCGACAAAGTTGCCGCCGGGAAACAGCGCCGAGGCAAAGGTACCGTGCTGCAGCTCGCTCTGGAGCTCCGCGTCGGTGACTTTGAAGCCCATGCGGTGAGCTTCGGCGACCATCGCCTTCTGGACGATGAGCTGCTGCGCCGCGCGCTGCATCAGGAACGGCATGAACTGCTGCGGGAAGCCGCGCGGGAACTGCTGCTTGCCCATCTGGCGAGCGCTGTCCTGCACTTCGCTGACGGTGACTTCCTGGTCGCCGACCTTAGCGATTACGTTGCCCTGCGGGTTGCCGAAGCCAAAAGTGTCGCCCAGGATGCCGCCCGGAATCAAGGTGATCACCATGGCGCCGCAGATAACCATAAGCAGCCCGCCAAGCACGATCTTTTTCGTCTTGCCGGGGGTTTGCAGAAATCGAATCATGGGTGTGGTTGCTCCAAAAACGAGTGCGAATCAGTTCATTATATATAAACGAGAGACGCGGCGGGACAGCGCGCAGACTCGATTGAGATGCGATACGGGGGCCAACGATTCGAAATCTGAGATTTCGGCAGTGAGCTGATTCCGTGTTGCTGGCAGCCGTCTGACTTTGTTGACAACGCAAACTGACCCAACGCGCCTGTGCGTTGTGCCTTGCGGCTACCGAAAAGGATTGATGATCCGCACTCCGTCAACTTCCCTGGCATGTTGCCAGTCCTCGGAGAAGATCGTGCGGCACCCCGCCTCCTTGGCCGTTCGTAGAATCAGCGCATCCCAGAAGGAAAACCCATGGAGGCGGTGGAGGTCGATGGCGGCGAGGACATCGCCAACGTCGGCAGCGACCACATCAAATTCGGCCAGCAGCTCCACCTTTCGCCGCGCAAGGGCCGCATCCACGCGCAGCTTGCGGGTCACGGCAACGAAATATTCCTGCAGCACCTGGATCGATACCACTCCTGTTCTCCCGCGCCGGTGCTCTGCCACTAACTCCACAGCGCGCCGCTGCTTCGCCGGTGCGCCTTTGTCGTCGGCATAGACCAAGACATTGGTATCGAAGAAGCTACGGGCGCTCATGAATCTCATCGCGACTGAATCGCCAGCCACGGGAGTGGCCGCGGCCCGAGAGGCGCTTGAATTCGTCAATGCTGCTTTCGGCATCGTCAGCGCCGGCTAGATTTTGCAGGTAGTCTCGGATGGCCTGGTTGAGACTCTTGCCCAGGGCCTCCGCCCGCTTCCGCGCCCGCGCCACGAGCTGATCGTCGATGGACAAGGTGATGTTCATATGACACAGTTTATGTGAGCACGTATCCTGTGTCAAATGGGAAAACACTCGGGCAACCTGCGGGCGGCATCAGCCCACCGAACGCCGCAAATCACAAATCACCAAATTACAGATTCTCTTCGATTCCGGTAATTCGCAACCCCGCGGAGTGCACTTTGTGGCGGATGTTGAGGGTGATGAGCAGGGCGGTGATCTGCTCTACAATGCGCGCATTCTCCAGTTTGCCGCCGTCGAGGGGACGCGCGCCGGGGATTTTGCGGGCGAGATCGTAGGCCACTTCTTTAGCCTTCTCGTGGTCGGTGCAAATAATGACGTCACATTCAACGGGCAAGTCGGTTTCCAGCAGCGAGGCCGAGATGTTCTGAAACGCGCCGACGACGGCGATGCCCTGTGGCACCATTTCCGCCGCTTGCTGCGCCGCCGAGCCCTGCCAGACGCCGAGCACGCGCGAACCCTTGTCGCCGACGCCGCTGGCCAGCGGTACGGTGGCGCACACCAGCACCGTGCCGGGGCGGAAGTGATTGCGCAACTGCTTCAGGATTGCTGCCTGGCCTTCGAAGGGAACGGTCAGCACCACGACATCGGCGGCACGGACGGCGGCGGAGTTTTCCGTGCCTTCGACGACGGCGTCCGATCCAAGACTGCCGCAAATTTCCTGGGCCGTCATGCGGGCGCGGTTCCCGTCGCGCGAACCGATGATGACGCGCAGCCCGGCGCGGGCCCAGCGCGAAGCCAGGCCGCGTCCTTCGGGGCCGGTACCGCCGACGATGCAAACAGTGGAGATCATTTCGAAACAGTTTCAGTTTCAGGTCTTCAGTTCAGGGATTCTGTCGCCCGCTAAAGCGGGCTCCGGTCTTGTTAACGCTCTGACCACGGCTTAGGCCGTGGGCTAAGATCTGGCGCTCGCTACGCGCGCTCCCCTCTTCCGAATTGTCGAACAACTTAAGTCTTGTGTAGGTGGTGTTGCGTTCGGCCGGGATGCGGCCGAGTTCGCGGATGCGCTCGTGGAACTGCTCGGGGCTGAGGTACTCGCCGGAGGTCGCGCCCGCCAGCCGGGAAATGTTTTCCTCCATCAGCGTACCGCCGTAGTCATTGGCACCGGCGCGGAGGCAGAGTTGCGCGGTCTCGCGGCTGAGCTTCACCCACGACACCTGCAGGTTGCGAATCGAGCCAGCGAGCATTATGCGAGCGAGAGCGTGGATTTTCAAATGCTCGGCAAGAGTGGGGCCGGGCCGCGCCATGCCTTCCTGGAACAGAAGCGTGTTCTGGTGCACGAAGCCCAGCGGCACGAACTCGGTAAAGCCGCCGGTCTGCGCTTGGATGTCGCGCAGCAACAGCAACTGGTTCACCCAGTGTTCGGTGGTTTCGATGTGGCCGTACATCAGGGTTGACGTGGTGCGGATGCCGCACTGGTGCGCGGTGGCGATGATCTCGCGCCAGCGGGCGGTCGAGAGCTTGTTGCGCGAGATGAGCTCGCGCACGTCATCGTCGAGAATTTCGGCAGCGGTGCCGGGCAGGGTGTCGAGACCGTTATCGCGCAACATGCAGAGATAGTCGCGCGTGCTCATGCCGGTGAGTTCGATGCCGTAGGAAACCTCCATCGGCGAGAAGGCGTGGGTGTGCATGTCGGGCACGGCGCTTTTCACGGCGCGCAAGATGTCGCGGTAGTAAAACGGCGGCAGCCCGCGCGGCAAACCGCCCTGGATGCAGACCTCGGTAGCGCCGCGCGCGCGGGCCTCACGGGTACGGCGGGCGACGTCTTCGAGGGTGAGAAAGTAGGCGTCGTCCTCGCGCGGACCGCGACTAAAAGCACAGAACTTGCAGCCGACGAAGCAGACGTTGGTGAAATTAATGTTGCGATTGACAACGTAGGTGACGACGTCGCCGACTATGGCACGGCGCAGGTCGTCGGCGGCAACGATGAGGGCAAGCAGGTCCTTATTTTCGGCGGCGGCGAGGCGCAGGCATTGGTCGCGCGTGAGCCGGGCGCCGTCGTGCGCTTCGAGCACAGTTTCCAGAGCGGCGCGGACATCGGGCGAGGCTTGGCGGCAAATGTCTGACCAGCCGATGGTCCCGAGTTGACTGATGTCTGCTGCTGCCACGCGAAGTACCTCAGCGGCTAAAGCCGGGCTGTACCTAGATTTGTTTTGCAGGGCTGAAGCCCTGCCCCACCCGGCGATCCTCCACCCGGTGATTTTGTCGCCCGCGGAAGCGGGCTCAAGCTTATTACCGCAAATTTACCCACGGCTCACGCGGTGGGCTAGGCTCTGCCGCGCTGCGCGCCGCAAAACCCACATCTGCCAAAACCGGGGCAGATGAGGGGCACCCGCAACTGAACCGTTGTCATCGACCGTCGGCCATCGACCGTCGACGCCGTTCAGCGAAACAAATCGCGCTTGGCGGGTCGAATCAAGTCGCGTCCCTTGCCGCGGCCCGGCTCATATTGGAAGCCGCGAATGATACACGCGGGGAGGCGCGACAGCTTGCCGCAAGCCAGTCCCGCCATGCCCGCCAGTTCGTCGGCGGCGGCTTCCAGGCTGACGCGCAACGGATATCCATAGGGATCTCGTTGCGCGCGGTAATCGCGGAACGCTTTCATGCCCGCGAGCCCGATCGCCGCCTCCGCCAAGCCCTCGCGCCACGGCCGCCCGAAGGTATCGGTAATGATAACCGGAACGGCAAACCCGAGGCGACGCCGCAGTGCGTCATAGGCGCGCCGCGCCGAGTTGTCGGGATCGCGCGGCAGCAGGACCGCGCTGTGGCCGCCGTCCACGTTGGAAACATCCACGCCGCTGTTGGCGCAAACAAAGCCGTGCGCCGTCTCGGTGATCAGGACATTGCGATGCTTGCGCACCACACGCGTTGCCTGTGCCAGCCCGAGCTCGACCACGCGCGCGTCCACCTTGTGCCGTTGGGCACGGCGGCGAGCTTCCGGCCTCGGTTGCACCTGGTCAAGAGCGACGATCTGCCCTTCGGCTTTGGAAACAATCTTGTGCGTGACCACCAGGATATCGCCACGCTGGAATCGCAGGCCGGCGCGGGCGACGGCCGCCAGCACAAGCTCAGCGATGGAGTCACCCGGCCGGACTTCGCCGATGCCGGGAATTGGAATGGCACTGAGAGCGGACATGGGGCCGGATAAATGTATCAGGCGGGAACTCGGATTGCGCCAGCAACGCGGAAAAGGCTCCGACACAGGAGCCAGAGGCACGCAATCCGGTTCTACGGTTCGACGTCGGGGCGCCGCGGCTCGTCAAGGGTCTGGCCGGTCGGGCGATGTTGTTCAACCCACTCTGCCAAGTACGTTCCGAGACACAGCGTAGTGAAGGAAAGCATTCCAATTGCGGCGAAGGAAATCATTCCACCCTCCAGGAGAGAACCGCGTACGGAAGGCAACAATAGCGCGGCAATTGCAAGCGGGGAAAGGTCACGCGGGTAATGGCCGAGATAACGGAGGTAACCCTGCGGTCAGCGCGCTTCCGAGCCCACGGCCCGGGAGTTTTCTTTTCAAGCGCTGGCCTGGCCGCGCCAGGGCTCCGGCAACTTCCACTCGCACAGCAGCTTCTGTGTGCGGGTGCGCATGGGAAAGCCAAGAAGCTGGGCGAGGTCGGCGGGGCGGTCAATGTCGAGCGCGATGCCGGGAAGATTTTGGTTGTCGAGCACGACGCAGGTTTTGCCGGTTGCCTGCGCCGAGGCGCGGTGCGGCAGAAAACTGTCGTTACCGAAGCGCAGGGGAAACAGCGCGCACGGCCGGCGCAATGCCGCATTGGTGCCGCGTCCGTCGGCAGCGGGCACCAGCACCGAACCTGCTGCCGGCATGGCGGAGAGGACGGCCTCGACCTCATCGGCAAGCAGCAGGGGAATGTCGCCGGGCAGAACCATGGTGAAATCGGCGCCGCGCTTTTCCGCCTCGGCGGTAGCCATGGCGATGGCCTCGCTCTCACCGAGATTTTCGTTGTCGACGATGAGCTGGAAGCCGTAGTGGCGCGCCAGGGCGGTGGCAAAGGCATCGTTGGTGACGAGGACGATGGCGGAGCGATGCTTGACATCGGCCAGCGCGGCACAAATATCCTTCAGCATGGTCCGCGCCAAGATCGTACGCTGTGGCTGGGTCAGCACCCGTGCCAGCCGCTGCTTGGCGGTGGACATCTCCTTGACCGGAATCAGGATCATGGCGTGCTGCCCGCGGCACGCGCCGACATGACCGCCGCCAGCGTGGCGCGGGCCAGATCCGCCTTGGCATGGCCGGAATCCATGATGGCATTGGTGAGTGTGACCTGCACGCCGAATTCTTCGACCTCGCCGGCGTTTCGACGATCGCGCTGGTCGGCAATCAACACGTCGAGAAAATCCTTGTAGGCTTGCGCCACCCCGGCGATCGAGACCGCCAGATTCTGAGTCATCATGAGCTCGCCCGCCGGGCCGGAAACCGCGGCGCCGCCGACAATCGGGCTGACTGCCGCCACCGGCGCTGGCGTTGTCCGGAGCGCCTGGCGAATTCCAGGCACGCCGAGGATGGGGCCGATGCTGGTGACCGGATTGCTCGGCGCGATCAGGACCGCCTCGGCGTCGCGGATCGCCTCGATCACCCCGGGCGCAGGCTGCGCCTGTTCTGCGCCAGTAAAGCGTACTCCCTTGACCGGCACGCGGTAACGCTCGCGCACGAAGTATTCCTGGAAGCTCATCTCGCCTTGCGTGGTGAGCACGCACGTTTCGACGCGGTCGTTCGACATCGGCAGGATGTGCGTCTGCACGCCCATGCTGGCGGCAATTTCCGCCGTCGCCTCGGTCAGGGTGCGGGCTTGCAGCAGTTCGGTGCGGCGCAAATGCGTGGCCAGGTCACGGTCGCCGAGTTGGAACCAGGCCGGCGCTCCGAGTTGCCGCATGCGTTCCAGGCAGGAAAATGTGTCGCCGTCAACGCCCCAGCCGCGCTCGCGACTGAGCACGCCGGCCAGCGCATAGGTGATGGAATCAAGATCGGGGGAAACGTGCAGACCCCACCACGTGAGGTCATCGCCGGTATTTACGATGGCGGTAATGTCTTCGGGCGGGACCACGCGGACCAGTCCCTGCACGAATTTTGCGCCGCCGCTTCCGCCGGTGAGGATGGTGATCACGGTTTGCGATTCATAAACGGGCTTTGGCTGGTTGGCGCGCTGCCAGCACCGCGCCCGCAAATAGCGCTGCCGAAATCAGCAGCCGCATAACGTGATGCGACACCCGCATGCCCGTCCAGCCGTGCAGGACGACGGCGCTGTAGAGCGCGGCTGCGCTGATGCCCACCAGTCCAAGCAGTGTCATCGTCGCCGCCCACGACTTGCGAAACCAAAATCCCGCGCCGCCAATCCCTACGAGCATGCCCGTCACGATAAACAGGACTGGGGCTATTGCCGAAGGATGAGAGCGCGCCATCACCCCCGCATACGCATAAACCCCACCCCACGCCACAACTAGCACCGAAACGACCTTCAGCATGTTGCCTCCGCGCGCATCGGTACTACTCTAAATCATGGGCGCTGGTTTGCCGGCTAAAGCCCTGCGCTGCCACCGTACGCGCGCAACCCGGGAATTTGCGATGCAGGCGCCATGAGGTGCATCGTCGCCGAGTTGGAGCCCTTTGCATAGCCTCCCGCATCCGCTGCGGCGCGCGTCTTCTCTGCCGCGAGGCCCCCGGCTGCAGCAACATTCGGCAAATACTCCGGATATACGGGCAGGCGCTGGCGCAAGGTCAAGCCCGCTGCACGCGTGCGCACTTCCAGATCGCGCAGGTGTGGCCAGGGGCGCTCGGGGTTGATGAAATCCGGCGTGAGCGGCGACACCCCGCCCCAATCATTGATTCCGGCCGACAGCAGCGCCTGGTAATCGGGCGCGGAGAGGTTCGGCGGCGCTTGCAAGTTCATGTTGCGCAGGATGAGGCGCGCCACGGCCACGGTGCGCAGCATTTCTCCCCTGCTCGGCTCACGATGGCGCGACATCGGAATCTCCGGCTTCACGCGGAAATTCTGCACGATGACTTCCTGGATATGCCCGTAACGACGGTGCAGATCGGCAATGGCGAACAGTGAGTCCACACGGTCGCGCGGCGTTTCTCCGATCCCGACCAGGATGCCGGTCGTGAATGGAATTCCCTGCCTCCCCGCCGCCTCGATCACCGCCAGCCGCAAAGCGGGAACTTTGTCGGGCGCGTCACGATGGGCTGCCTGCGGCATCAGTTTGTCGCTGGTCGTTTCCAGCATGAGCCCAACACTGGGCGAGACGGCGCGCAAACGCCGCAGCCAATGCGCGCTCATCAGGCCCGGGTTGGCGTGCGGGATTAGGCCAGTCTGGCGGAGCACGAGCTCGCACATCGCTTCCAGGTAATGCAGCGTGGATTTGTAGCCGAGGCGGCGCAGAGTCGCCCGCATCTCCGGAAAGACAAGTTCCGGCTTGTCGCCCAGGCTGAAGAGCGCTTCCCGGCAGCCGAGGCGCTCGCCTTCGCGCGCCACGCGCAGGACTTCGTCGGCCGACATGGTGTGCGCGCCGGGCTGGCCAGGATCGCGGCGAAAAATGCAGTAGCCGCAATAATCGCGGCACAAGTTCGTCAGGGGCAGAAAAACCTTGCGGGAGTAGGTGATGACGCCCGGCTTGAATTGCTCTTTCAAGTGTACGGCGGTGGCAAGCAGGTCGGGCAGGTTGCGATGGTCGCATTGGATGAGACGGCACGCCATGTCGCGCGTAACCGGCAGGCCGGAGCGGACCTCGTCAAAATAGGAGCCGAACTGCGCCGTCCCTGCGGGACTCGGTTTCGTGAGGGCGACGGCTTTGCCGGCACTTACGTGCCGGGCTGGGCTCTGGCGTCCCTGCGGGACTCGCGACAGTTGCATACATGTGCGTTTGTGAGAATGAAAGCGGCGCTGGTACTCGCGCACGCGCGCGCGATACGCCGAGGGGCTGTCGAGATCGCGCCAGATGGCATTCGTCTCTACGCTGACGAATTTCACGCGTTTGGCATCGCGATACACGATGTCGCGCGCGGTTTCCGCCTGCGCGAACTCCGCGCGCAGCTCAGCGGCGAAGATCACCGGATGCCCACCACGGTTCTGGAATTGCGGAATAGCCATCGCCTGCGGGGCAGACCGCGCGCGAAAACCCGCCACCAGCTTCTCGATCACCTCGGGCGTGAGCAGGGGATAGTCCACCGGGTAGAGCATGAAATCCGCATCCGGCGCAACTTGCGCCAGCGCCACCCTCAGCGACGACATCTGCCCTGCGCGCCAATTGTCGTTGAGCACAACGCGCACGCCGGCAGGAGTCGCGGATCGCACGCGCTCGCTTTCGCTCCCCAGCACCACAATCGGCGTTTCCAACCTGGCACAGTTTGCCATCGCGATCTGCAGCGCGGTCTTCACGCCAAACTTCGCCAGGGCCTTGGGGATCGCCAGTGAAGATGGGCCAGCGGCCAGGATGATTGGAACGATTTTGCCGTCCCCACGCATGAGGGTCAGCTTACATCATTGCCGGGGTACAATCACGGGGATGGACATCTACCAGGAGCTCGTCAGCCTGCGGCAGGAGGGAAGGCGCGGCGCGCTGGCCACCATTACCAACGTCCGCGGGTCCATCCCCTCGTTCCAGACCTCGAAGATGCTGGTGCGCGACGACGGGTCGATTGTGGGCACCATCGGCGGCGGCTGCGTGGAGGCCGAAGTCTGGCAGGCGGCGCGCGAGGTCATGGAAGAGGAGAAACCGCGCACCCTGAGCTTCAATCTCAACCAGAATCCGAAGTACGATACCGGTCTGGTCTGCGGCGGAACCCTGGAGGTCTTCATCGAACCTGTGCTGCCCATTCCCGTGCTTTACCTATTCGGCGCCGGGCACGTGGCGTTCAACACGTACAAAGTGGCGCGCGACGCGGGGTTCGACGTGGTTATCGTGGACGACCGCGAGAGCTACGCCAACCGCGAGCGCTTCCCGGACGCGCGCGAGGTGATCGCCGACGACTTCGACAAATCCTGCGCGCGGCTTACCCCGAACGAGAATTCCTACATCGTGATTGTCACCCGCGGGCATCGCGACGACATGCGCGTGCTGCGTTGGGCGGTCACCACGCCGGCACGCTACATCGGCATGATCGGCTCGCGCCGCAAGACGATTTCGATTTATAAGGAGCTGGAAAACCAGGGGCTCGATGCGGCGCTGTTCGAGCGCGTCAATGCTCCGGTGGGGCTGGAAATCGGCGCGGTCACTCCGGAGGAGATTGCGGTGGCGATCGTCGCCGAACTGATCGCCTTCCGCCGCAACTGCGAGACGGCGGTCGCGCGCAAGAAGTTGGAGCGCTCGCAGCACTCCGAAACCGGCAGCACGCAGCAACCTTGAACCCGGCATCGTCCGCTATAATGGACGAAGCGCGCCCGTAGCTCAGCTGGATAGAGCGATTGCCTCCGGAGCAATAGGTCGGGAGTTCGAATCTCTCCGGGCGCGCCAGAACTCAATCACTTGCGAACGGTCGCCCCTGGCGCACACGTGCAGAAAGTGATCAATTGCGCATGAAACGTGGCGAGAGAGTCCGAGTCAAACTGCTGGCGAAAGTGGACAAGTGGCTTCAGGGAAGGACTGGGACCGTGGACGCGGATAGCGCCCCCGGTGAAGTGGTGCAGGTGTCTCTTGATGACGAGGCCGTTGTGCAACAGTTCTTGGCCGAAGACTTAGAGCGGATCAATTGAACGTTTACAGGCTGGCTCTTGTTAATCAGCGGGACCGAACTTCGCCGGGCGCGTCAGACCTCAAGAAACTGCCTGCTCCATCATCGATGATGTCGTGCACCAAGGCGGAAATGCTCTTAATGGAGTTCTCCAAAGCTGTAACTGGACGTCCGTGCCGGATGCCCTTCCCTCTCTAATGTCCCGAGCAGCAAACTTCCTGCGCTGTATCTGAAGATCGAGAGGATTGCGTGACTTGCCCGATCGAAGCGCAGCATAAGGGCGGTTCTGCTCCTCTGGTTCGTAAACGCGGGAAGAAAGATACTGTGGCCCTCACAGTTCGACTGCCACGCGGGGAATGGGAGCGACTGCACGGGCTTGCCGTGTCGGAAGGCGTCAGCATACAAACCCTTGCGGTACGTGGCCTGAGTCTCGTATTTAGGGAAAAGGGGCAGGCCGCAATCAAGGAATCGAAGCGCGTTACGGCCTAGGAGGGACCAAGTTTTGAACGACGATGACTTTGTCGATGAGGCTGGCTCTGGGGATTTGGAGAACTGGGCTCAGGACTTGGAGAGCCGGGTTGAGGATTTGGAGAGTCGGGCCGGAGACTTGGAGCGCAATTCGACAAATAGCCTATTGGCCTTTTCCCGTGCCGTTTGGATCGACGGGGCGTACTTGATGGGTATGATGCTCGCTATCGCTTTGTCTTGGTCAAGGAACCTTAGCATATTGTGGTGCATTGTCCATGGACTTCTGAGTTGGTTATACGTGATGTACTTCGCATGGACCCGCTAACGCTGGATTCAAAGAACTTACGAACGGGCTGCCCCTGACGCACAATTCAGGGCGTTGGAGTTGAAGTCGCCTTCTCGCCAGGGCCGGATGTAGACAGGAACGCAGGAGTGGAAGTATTCGCTCGCTGCTTCAGATTCGTCACCAGTTTCTCACCAGCCTTGATCATCTCTTTTTCTTGGTTTTTCTTCCGTCGAGCTACCCCCGGCGACACGCTAGTGGACCACAGTTCTGTTTTCGTGCGGCTGTCGTAAACAACTAGCGAGAGATTACAGTTGAATATCTGCGAGCTGAAAACCGTTGTTTGATTCGTGTTTGGATTGGTGGCGCTCCAAACATTCGTCCCGCCAGTACCCGCCGTGTACGACACCTGCATGATGAGATCGGCGTCGTCGGCCTTATCCGTGATCACATACCTGCCCCACGACTTGATGTCTGCGTAGAAGGCGTCAAAAGCAAGATCAAAGCCCTCCTTGACAGTAAACGCTGTGGTTCCCACACCCTTTGACACGAAGATCTTCTTGGCAGTTAGGATTTCAGCAGGAAGCGGGGCTTGGGGAATGTCCTTCCGGTCTTTTGCTCCGACGACCGTTACAACCAAAAGAATGAAGCAAAACAATCTTCGCATGATCGCCTCTCATTGACATAGTTTGGATAAGTCGTCGGGAGAAGGCCAACAGAATCCTCGTGGAACTCGGAACGCAAGGCCATGGACGACCGGCGCATGATACCAAAGTGGGATTACGCCGGGTGGTGTGGTCGTCGTGACCGCGTTGTAGCCATAGGTGCCGCGAGCACCGCGCGTACAATGTTCACGACTTGCGGAATCAAGAGGAAAATACGAATTCATCGCATCTCCGGGCGGGAAATGCCAGCGCAAGCGAGGTAGGGTAATGTCCGAGTCCATCGAATGGCCGCGATTGCTGCATCGCCGCCGTCGCCGTTCCCCTCTCATTCTTTTTCTCGTCCTGCTCGCCGCTATCCTCCTCGGGGGCCGGACGGCGTTGTCCTATTACGTCGACGCACTCTGGTTCGGCTCCCTGGGCTATGGGGACGTGTTCTGGAAAACGTTGCGTCTTCAGTCCGCCGTCTTCACCATGTTTGCCGCGGCCACATTTCTGATTCTGTACGGTTCGTTCCTGGCGATGAAGCGGGCTCACCTCGACAGCTTGCCGAGCGGGCACACGATTTATGTCGGCGGGCAGCCGCTGAAGCTGCCGGTTGACGCCGTGCTGCGCTTTGTGGCGCTGGCCGTCGCCCTGGTCATCGCCGCTGTCACCGGCGCCAGCATGGTGTTGGAGTGGCCGGCGTTCGCCCTCTATTGGTACGCGCCCAGCGCTTCCGGCGGGGTGGTAGATCCGATCTTCGGCAAGCCGCTGAATTTCTATTTCTTCACCCTTCCCGTATGGCAGCTCGTCTCCGGGTGGCTGCTGGCGCTGGCGGTGATTGGATGCGCGCTTGCCGGTTTCTTCCTTCTCATCACCGGCGGCGCCCGGGTACTCGCCGGAAGCCGTGGCGCCTACATCCCGGTGCCCTGGCGCGCGCTCTCCATCACGTTTGCGTGCCTGCTGCTGACCCTCGCGATGCGTGTCTATCTCGGGCGGTTCGAGCAATTGTTCGACGCTCATACGATCTTCGCCGGTGTGACCTATGCCGATGCCCACGTCATGCTCCCCGGCCTGCTTGTCGTCTGCATCGCGCTTCTTCTCGGCGCGCTGATGGCCGGCGTCAACGCGGTGATGGTAATACCGCGCGTGCGCTGGCTTGTGGCTGCAATCGTTCCCGCCGTGCTCTGTTATCTGGCGCTTCAGGTGGTGGCCTGGTATGTCACCAGCTTTATCGTCAAACCGAACGAACTGGTTCGCGAGCGGCCCTATATTGCCCACAACATTGAGTTGACGCGCCGAGCCTACGGTTTGGACCGCGTCTCCCAGCGTGAGTTCGCGGCGGAGACGACGGCCGAGGCCATCGACCCGGCGAACAATCAGGCTACGCTGCAGAACATCCGGCTGTGGGACTGGCGTGCGCTACAGGACACGCTGCGTCAGATCCAGGAAATCCGCACCTATTACGATTTTCCGGACATCGACATTGACCGCTATGAGATCGACGGCACCATGCGTCAAGTGATGCTGGCGACGCGCGAGCTAAGCGTCGACAAGCTACCCGAAAGCAGCCGCAACTGGATCAACGAGAAGCTGATTTACACGCACGGCTACGGCGTCACCATGAACCCGGTCAATGGCTTCACGCCGGAAGGGCTGCCAACGCTGATGCTGAGCAACATGCCCGTGCAGAGCACGGTGCGCGGTCCGGCGGTGACGCGCCCCGAGGTTTATTTCGGCGAGCTGACCAACACCGACGTGTACGTGAAAACGCGGCAAAAGGAATTCAACTATCCGCAAGGCCAGACCAACAGCCTGACGTCTTACGAGGGCAACGGCGGGATCGTTCTGGGCGGCTTCATGCGGCGCGTCCTGATCGCTCTCGACCGCGGCGATGTGGCGAAGCTGCCGTTCAGCGACGATGTCAACCCGCAGAGTCGGCTACTCATGCGCCGCAACGTGCGCGACCGTGTGTCGGCGCTGGCCCCCTTCCTCACCTACGATCCGGATCCGTACATCGTGGTCGGCGACGATGGCAGGCTGTCATGGATGATGGATGCATTCACCGTCTCGGACAACTACCCGTACTCGCGGCATTACCGTCTCGACGGCAACCTGATCAACTACATGCGAAACAGCGTGAAGGTGGTGATTGACGCCTACGATGGGACAACGACGTTTTATGTTTTTGATCCGGGGGATCCCATCATCGCCGCCTACCGCCGCGTCTTTCCCAGCCTGTTCAAGGACGCAGCCGCGATGCCACCGGCGCTGCGCAAACACGTGCGCTACCCCGAGCTGTTGCTCAAGCTGCAGGCGGACGTTTACGGCCTCTATCACATGACTGATCCGGAAGTGTTCTACAACCGCGAGGATCTGTGGACGGTGGCCACCGAAGTCGGCATGAACGCGCGCGGCGAGCAGGCGACGCAGACCATGGAGCCGAACTTCGTGCTCATGAAACTGCCGGGCGAAAGCGGCGTGGAGTACGTCGAGATTCTGCCCTTTACTCCCGCCAACCGCAACAATCTGATTGGCTGGATTGCCGGGCGCAGCGACGGCGCTCATTACGGTACGCTGGCGGTCTACGACTTCCCCAAGACCAGGCTGGTCGACGGGCCGCTGCAGGTGGAAGCGCGGATCGATCAGAATGCGCAGCTTTCAGGACAATTGAGTTTGTGGAATCAGCAAGGCTCGCACGTGCGCCGCGGAGCTCTGCTGGTGATCCCCACCGGACGCGGACTGTTGTATGCGGAACCGATTTACCTGCAAGCGGAGCGGAGTCCGATGCCGGAGCTGCGTCTGGTGGTGCTTGCGCTGCAAGATCGGCTCGCCTATGGGCCAACTTTCGAGTCGGCGATGGCGGCCCTTTTTGGCGGAGCCGCTTCCTCGACCAGTGCCGCAGCCGCTTCCTCGACCAGTGCGGCGGCCGCTTCCGCCGAGGCTGCGCGAGCCGCTCCCGCATCGGCCGCGGCGCCTGCGACCGATCTCAATGCGCTCATCGCCGAAGCCGCCAAAGACCTTGCCGACTACCAGCGCCTCACGTCGGAAGGCAAGCTGGGCGAGGCGGGACAGAAGCTGGAACACTTGAAACGCACGCTTGACGAACTAAATAAACGCAAACGATGACGTCGCTTCTCGACCGTATGCGCCGTCTTATCGGCTTCGACGATCATCGTTCCGTCGGGCTCGAACGCATCGGCTCGCCCGTTCGATCAGACGACGCGCTCGTGTTCGTAGCCTGATTCCGCGAGTCCGCGGATCAGTTGGTCGCAGTGTTCATGGCCGCGTGTTTCCATGGTCAGGTCGATCACCGTATGGCTGAGCTTGGCGCCATGAAAGGCGCGGTGGTAGCTGGTCTCGACGATGTTGACGCGGTTGCGAGCGATGACCTCGGTCAATCGGTGCAGCGCGCCGGGATGATCGGGCAGGGGAATTCTGAGCCGGACAAGCCGCCCGTCTTTGACCAAGCCGCGCTCAATAATACGGGAAAGCAAGGTGACGTCCATGTTGCCGCCGGAGACGATGGCGGCTACGCGCTTGCCGCTGAGGGATAGCTTGCCATGCATTAGCGCTGCCACCGCAACTGCGCCGGCGCCTTCTGCCAGCGTCTTTTCACGTTCCAGCAGCAGCAGCACGGCGGCAGCGATCTCTTCTTCGTCCACCAGCACCAAGTCGTCGACCAGGCGGGCGACAATCGGCAGGGTCTTCTCGCCTGCCGATCGAACCGCAATGCCGTCTGCGATGGTCGATTTACCGGCCAAATTGACAGGCTTGCCATGCTTGACCGCCTCCAGCATCGAGGGCAGCAGGGCCGTCTGCACGCCGATCACTTGAATCGCAGGATTGGTTTCCTTCAGCGCCACAGCGATGCCTGCAATCAGCCCTCCGCCACCAACAGGAACAACGACCGCGTCGAGGTTCGAGATTTGATCCATCAGCTCCAGAGCCAGGGTTCCCTGGCCGGCCATGACTCGTTCGTCGTCAAAAGGATGAATAAAGACAGCTCCGGCTTGACGGCAACGGTCGAGAGCGGCGGCGAAGGTATCGTCAAAATTAGTGCCTTCCAGCACCACTTCGGTGCCCCAGGCACGTGTAGCCGATACCTTGATAAGCGGCGTGGTGAGCGGCATCCAGATCTCTGCCTTGAGGCCCAGCCGTGCAGCATGGTAGGCGACCGCCTGGGCATGATTGCCGGCCGAAGCCGTCACCAGAGCCTGTCCGCGCTCGGCAGCGGTGAGCGCGAGCAGACGGTTGAGCGCGCCACGTTCTTTGTAGGAGCCGGTGCGTTGCAGATTTTCGAGCTTCAGAAAAACGGTGCCGCTCACCAGCTCCGAAAGCGCGCGCGACACCGTACAGGGCGAAGGCGGGATCGCTTCACGAATCCGGGCCGCCGCCAAGCGAATCTCGTTCAGCGTGACACCGCAGGTCTGTTGAAGGGCCGGGATCAAGAGATTCGGCGTGCCGTCTTTTGTGGTTTGTTGCAGCATGCGCTTTGTGGTCTCCCTAATACGTCAATATCAACGGCAACTCGCTCACACTGAAATAGCAACCAGGATCAGGTGGGGCAACGACTCGTTGGCTTTGAGAGAACAAACGAAAAGGCCGCCACCGGTTGCGGGATGACGGCCTTTCAAGCAAAGCTGAAGATCTGGCGCCGTCACCCGCTCGGTGGCGGGCTAATAATTCGCGCGACGATGGGCATAGCGACGGTGCGCTCGAGCAAGCACGACAGGACCGTGCAAGAGCCGGCGGCAACGTAGTGGCGATCGCTTTGGGTCGAGGCACACATCGCAAAATCTGACGTTTTGTAGCACCGTTGGTGGTGCGAAATCAAACGAGTTATGTCGATGCGGCGCAGCGGAAAAAGTAATCGCGCGTTACTGGGACGAGGGTCACACGACCTTCCGCTGTAAGGAAGGGCCTGGCGAAGCAGGCCCTCATGTTTCCACGAACTCGACTTAGAAATTCAGCTTCATCGCCAGTTGCACGATGCGCGGGTCGCGCGTCGAGTTGATGGTGTTGAACAGCGTGGAAGCGTAGCTGGTCGAAGCGCAGCAGATCGGGTTGGTGTGGTTGAAGGTATTGAAGCTCTCCAGCCGGAATTGGCCGGTGAAAACCTCGGTGAATTTGATGTTCTTGAACAGCGCCAAGTCCGTGTTCCAGAACCCCGGTGCGCGAATGGCACCCGGACGCTCGCTGGGAAGGTCGGTCTGGGTTGCGCTGGGGACGGTGAACGCAGAAGCGTTGAACCAGTTCCCTGTGATCGAGCGCGGCGCGCCGGTATTCGGATTGCCCACCTGATTGACGCGGCAGCCAACCGGGGTAGCGCCAAAGCAGGCCGAACCGATTGCGTCAATGCAGTTGACTCCCGTTCCGAAGCAAACCGCATTGCCGATGAAAGCGGTTAGCGGCAGTCCGGTTTGGAACGTCTGCACGCCGGAGACCTGCCAACCACCGAGGAGGTGCCCGACCACACCTTGCTGGTTGCGCATCCACGGCAGCTCCCATACAAAGTTCGCTGTCAGGACGTGGCGACGATCGGCGATCGTTGGACCGTAGTTGTTCGCGAACGCCGTGGGCGCCTGCGGCAGCGCGCTGGCGCCGGTGGAACGGTCGGCAGGATCGGTGGTCAAGCCGTGCGACCAGGTGTACGAGAGGCCGAACAGCGACCTGCCGCTGAAGCGCTTGTTCAATTGCACCTGCAGGGAGTTGTAGTTGGAGGTGTAAATGTCCGCGAAACCGACCGCCGGACCGTATCCGACAAAGGGCCGCAGGACATTCAGCTTGGTGGTTGCGGCGCTTGAGTTCACGATCGGGCTGGCCCCGAAGTTCACACCGTTAGCCGCAATCGTCACCGGCCCGGCAAAGCACGGCGTCGTCGGAGTGCAATTCCGGTAGCTGAACGGATTAGGCTGGTTAAAGTCGACGATTCCGGGGAGGTGAATGCCGTTGTTGCCGAAGTAGCCGACATCCAGGAACCAGCTAAGCCCGAAATTCCGCTGCACATCCAGGCTCCACTGTTGCGTGTACGGTGATTGGTAATTGACCGGCATGCGCGCCTGGATGGTGAATGGGGTTGCCGTGCTCGCCACGGTCGTGGTACCCACCGGATTCGAGAGGGTGCTGCGGGTGATGCTGAGGTTGGTCAGAAATCCCTGGCTTAAGCCGACGTTCAGTTCGGGGTTCCCGAATTCAAGGCCGTTGTCATAGAACATGCCCCAGCCCAGGCGCACCGAGGTGCGTCCGTCGCCGAATGGGTCCCAGGCGATGCCGAAGCGCCCGGCAATGGCCCGGTTGAATTCCTTGCCCACCTTGCTGCCATACGGCGACTTCGTGCCGACGAAGCCGGCGAAAGTGGGCGGATTCGCGAAGATCAGCCCATTGAGCGGCGTGTAGTTGGGGTTGCAGGCGCTGCTGGTGGGTACACCGTTTGTCAGCTTCACATCCATCACGCCGGTGGAGGTGATGCAGGGCGCCTTCGCCGGATCGTAGGCTGACGGATCGAAGTTCACCAGCCGGCTACTGCCGCCCGGACCGCTGGCGTCGGTAGGCTGGCGAAAGAAGGAGTGGCGAATGCCGTACGTGATGGTCAGGTTGGGCCGAATGCGCCACGTGTCTTGGCCGTAATACTCGAACTGGTTGTCAAAGATGTTGGCGGTGACGTCCAGCGAAGCCTGCGCGAAAGAACTGAGCTGACCAAGCAAGAAGTTGGCGTAAGCCTGCTCGAACGAAAATGGACAGGTGCCGCCGCCGGCCGCCGTCCCCGTGCACACCGCCGCGCCACCGAAGGTGGTCGCGGCAGTCGGCGCGTTCTGCGCGTCAAACGAATACGAGCCGTTGTTGGCGCCAGTCAGTTGGTTCTCATGCTTGTTGTAGTGATAGAAGATCGCGCCGAATCTCAGGGTATGTGTGCCCAGAACCTTGGTCAGGTTCCCGTAGACGGTGTGGTTGACGTTGAAGTCGTCATAGGGCCCAAAGGACCCAATGGTGTTGCCGGCGGCGGTGGTGAAAGACCCACCCGTGAGCGCAAGCGTCGGCGCGCGATCGAGGACATTCTGGAAGGGCAACGTGTTGCCCAGTGCGGTCTTGATGTCCGGCGATTGCGAGAAGTTCACAGCGCCGGTTACCTTGCTGAGGACGGCACCATACGAGTAGCGATAACCGGCGTCAATCAGGAGCGTTGGGCTGGGAACGAAGGTGGCCGCAATATTGTACTGACGCCCCGGCGAGTTCGTGGCAGTGGTCCCGATGCCAGGGACGATCTCGTTGGTGAATAAGCCTCCGGGCTCGGTAGTAGGGTTAGTGTCGCGCAGGATCTTGCCATTGACAGTCAGCCTTGGACCGAAGACGTGATCGATCTTGATCATGTCTTCGCGGAAATTAAATATGCCGCCGAGCGTGCCGATGTAGTTGAAGGGGTTGGCGGCGGTCGGTGCGTTGGGAGCCGGGAACCTAGAGAAGATATCCTTCACGTAGGCGGCGGCAATCGGGTCCCAGGCAGAGGCGGGGATGCTGGTGCCATAAGCCTGGCAGGCGCCGGGCGAACCGTTGGCGTTAGCCCACCTCGTGCAAACCACGTGAGTAAACTGCCCGTTTACCATCCCCGAGTAAGGAATCGCGCCACCCGGATTCGCAACCGTGATGATGCGGCGGGCCTCTTCGGAGACGAAGAAGAACGTTTTGTTCCGCTGCTTGTAAATTCCCGGAATGTAAACCGGGCCACCCAAAGTGCCGCCAAAATCGTTGTAGCGGAGCAGCGGGCGCTTGGTAACCGGATTGGTGCGGTTATTGAAGAAGCTGTTGGCGTTGAGCACATTGTTGCGGAAGAATTCATAGACGCCGCCATGCAGGTTGCTGGTGCCGGAGCGGGTGATGGCGTTGATCTGCGCGCCGGCGGAGCGTCCCGACTCGGCGTCATACACGCCGCGCACTACGCGGAATTCGGCGATGGCGTCCACGCTCGGGAACGAGAGCAGCGTAAGGTTGGAGCCGCGGTCCATGTTGTCAGCGCCGTCCACCTGGAAATTGTTTTGCTCGCGCCGGCCGCCGTTCACCTGAATCGTGACCAGGTTGGTGCCGAGGGGCGCGGTGGCGCCGGGGAAGAAGGCGGCGTTGCCGGAATTCGAGGTCCCCGGCACGGTAAAGACAAGTTCCAGAAAGTTGCGGTTCGACAGCGAGAGTTCGCGGATCTGGGTTCCGGTGACCACGCCGGAGGCGACGGCACTCTGCAGGTTGACCTGTTGCGCGGCGGCTTCCACGTTAATGACCTGGTTCGTCGAGCCGACCTGGAGCGTGGGATACACCGTGAGCGAACCATTCACGTTGAGGATGAGCCCGCTCTGCACATACTTCTGGAAGCCGGCCGCCTCAACCGCAATCGAGTAGCGACCGATGGAGAGTTGTGGAAACGCGAATTCCCCGCTGGCGCCGCTAGTAGCGGTGCGCGCGTCAATATTCTTATCGGTATCTTTGAGTGTGACTTTGGCGTTGGGAACCACTGCGCCGCTGGTGTCCTTCACTGTCCCCGAAATCGAACCGGTTATTACTTGACCCCACGCGGTTGCCGCCAGCAGCAAAACGAACGCATACGCAAAACGCCGTGCAAAATTCATAGCGCCTCCAGGCGTCAATCGAGGACAGCTTGTCAGACGATGGTTTGAGGTGAGTGCCCGGCCTCCCCGCATGATGGCTTGGCGACTCAGGTTGCAAAACAGGGGCGCTATTCTACGTCACTACCGAGAGAGAATTGCAACCGCTTTTCGTCCTTGAGTAGTGATTTGTACGACACATCCGCCCCCAGCGCCATTTCCGGTACAATCCGTCTTCGCTATTCGACTCGTGAAGACCATCCTCACCGCTTCGTTGTTGCTCACTCCTCTGGAGCAAATCTTCCAGCCGCTGCTGGTGATGGAAGACGGGCGAATTGTTCAGGTCGGCTCCCGCGCCCAGGCGGAAGTTCCTGCCGGTGCGCGGGTTCTTGATTTTCCGGATGCGGTTCTGGCACCAGGCTTTATCGATATCCATGTCCATGGCGGCGCCGGCCATGACGTGATGCATGCCAGTGCCGCGGAACTTGAGAGTTTCGAGCGCTACCTCGCCACATCCGGGGTCACCAGCTACTTCCCAACCACGATTACGGCGCCGCTGGACGCGACCTTCGTGGCGCTGGAGCGGTTAGCTTCGGCCATCGAGACCGTACCGCAAAGGGAGCGTATCGGCGATGTGCGCGCGCAACCGCTCGGTATTCATCTCGAGGGTCCATTCATCAGCCACGCCAAGCGAGGCGTCCATCCTGCGGAACACCTGCAAGCTCCCGACCTGCAGGTTTTCGATCGCCTGTGGCAAGCAGCACGCGGGCAAGTGTCGTTTATGACCGTGGCGCCAGAGTTGCCGAAGTCGGAATACCTGATTGGCGAAGCGGCGCGGCGCGGCGTCTGCGTCAGCCTGGGCCACAGCGATTCCACTCTGGCTCAGGTGGAGACGGCGATCGCCGCCGGTGCGCGTCACGCAACCCATACCTTCAACGCCATGCGCGCGCTCGATCATCGCGAGCCCGGCATTCTGGGCGCAGCACTCGCCGAGCAGCGCCTCACGGCCGACGTCATAGCCGACGGCATTCACGTACATCCCGAGATCGTCTCCCTGTTTCTACGTGCCAAGGGTCCAGAGCGCGCAGTCCTCATTACCGACGCCATCAGTGCCAGCGGCATGGGGGATGGCCGTTACCGCCTCGGCGGGCTGGAAGTCGAAGTACACGGCCAGCGCTGCGAGTGCGAGGGGCGTCTGGCGGGAAGCGTCCTCACGCTCGATCGCTCGGTGCGTAACGTGATGGAGTTCGCCGGGTGGGATTTGCGCCATGCGGTGCGGCTGGCGACGTTGAATCCCGCGCGGATCGCCGGCGTCGCGGGACGCAAGGGCGTGATCGCGCCCGGCGCAGATGCCGACATCGTTGTACTCACCTCGCGCGGCGAAGTCATTCAGACCTTCGTAGGCGGGGCGTGAAGACAGACCTGAAGTTGGCAGGGCGCCTCCATCGTTCCGCTGGAGACGGCCCGCTGTATGCTGTGGACGGAGCGAATGGGGTCTGGTCGATGGGAGCGTCACATCGGCCACGAAGGCGCGACCTCGATGATCCGCTTACGCCCATTCTGGTCTTGGTGTGAGCATCAGATTCCCGTATTGCCGATCTCCACGTTTTAATTCTGCCGCCCTGCCAGTATTCTCGTTCTACAATTTAGCGCCCGCGAGGCAATTCCAGCCCTTCTAGGCTAAGAAAGGAGATGCTTGCCAAGGTGGAGGTCGAAGGCGGAAATGCAGGATAAGGAGAGAGCGCAAGAGGTCAGCAACGACAATCCCGACTCGATTCCGTTCAAGGTAGAGAAGATCGAGGGTCGAGAGTGGTGGTTGTGGGTATTAGCTGTCGTTGTGACCCTAGTACTGACCATCGGGATTGCTTCGTTCACCATTCCAGGATCGAACCGGCCAGCAAACATCTACTGGTCCGATGCGCAGGACTGGATACGGGCATTGGCGGCGCTGGTTCTGCTCTTCGATCTCTACGCGGTTTATCAACACCTGCTGCTCTATCGTATCCGCCGCCAGCTTGCCGAACAGAATCTGCTTTTCCGTCTGATCAGTGAAAATGCCGCCGACATGATCGCAGTGGTCGACCGTAATGGACGCCGGCTTTACAACAGCCCGGCGTACCAAAAGGTCCTCGGGTACTCTGCGAAAGAATTGAAGGCCACTTGGTCAATGCAACAGGTGCACCCGGAGGATCGCGATCGAGTGGCGGAAGCGGCGAAGAAGGCCCTGTTAACCGGCAGGGGGGAGCGGCTGGAGTATCGCCTGCAACACAAGGACGGTTCCTGGCGCATTGTGGAATCCACGGCCAGCACAGTGCAAGATGCGAAGGGTGAAGTTGAAAAGCTGGTCATCGTCAATCGAGACATTACCGATCGCAAGAAAGCAGAGGAACTGCTGGAGTACAACGCCTTTCATGACAGCCTGACCAACTTGCCAAACCGCGCATATTTGCTCCGCCGATTGGCGCGAGCCTTCGCGCTCTCCAAGCGTCACGAGAACTATCGGTTCGCACTTTTGTTGATCGACATCGATGAATTCAAGGTGATCAACGACAGTCTGGGGCACGAGGCCGGCGACGAAGTCCTGATACGGGTCGGCAATAGGCTGGTCACGTCGTTACGAGCCATCGATACCGTGTCGCGCACATCCGAGGGAGTCGAAGGGCGAGGAGACACACCGATAGACGACACGCTAGTGAAACTCGGGGGTGATGAATTTGCGGTGCTCCTGGACGATGTTCGCCATCCGAGCGATGCGATTCGGGTTGCAGAAAGAATTCAAGAACAGTTGGGGTCGTCGTTTAAGGTGCGCGAACATGAGATTGCAATCTCTCTAACCGTCGGAATCGCATTTCGTACGGACCTGTGCAACGAATCGCAAGAACTGTTGCGGGACGCGGAAATTGCCATGCACCGCGCTAAAAGGGCGGGCAAGGGGCGCTGCGAGATCTTTGATTCCGCCATGCACGCCAGCGCGATGAAACGATTACAGGTCGAAACCGACGTGCGGAGCGGGGTTGAGCGAAATGAATTCCGAGTCCACTACCAGCCAATCGTGTCCCTCAGAACCGGCAGGATTGTGGGATTCGAAGCTCTTTCCCGCTGGCAACGGCCGGGGGGATTGGTAATGCCGGCCGAGTTCATAACCGTGGCCGATGAAACCGGGCTGATCCTGCCCATCAATCGCCGCTTGATTCGCGAAGCCTGCGAAAACCTGCGATTGTGGCGGCGACGGCACCCATCCGAGCCACCACTCTCCATGAGTGTCAATATTCCCCCGCGATATTTCGAGCAACCCAATCTGGCCGCCGAAATCGCGGCCACAGTGAACCAGGCCGGGATCGAGCCCAATGGCTTGGAACTGGAGATTTTGGAAACCGTAGCCATGGGAAATCCGGAGACGGCGAGCCGCGTGCTGTGGGAACTCAAGGCGGTCGGTGTTCGGTTGAGCATCGATGACTTTGGGGTTGGGTATTCCGCACTAAGCCGGCTACAGGGTTTGCCGGTAAACACCCTGAAGATCGATCGGAGCTTTATCTCCAACATGGAGAATGAAGAGACGCGCGAAATTGTCCGCACCATCATTCTGCTGGGCCACAGGATAGGGCTGGCCGTGGTCGCCGAAGGAGTTGAAACCGAGGTCCAGCTTCAGCAAATCAGAGACTTAGATTGCGATCTGGCACAAGGCTACTACTTTTGCAGACCGTGCGCTGCAGAATCTATACTCGAACTTCTGAATCAAGGTGGGTATTTTGCCCAAGCGGCCCTACCAACCGGCGTAGCGAACCGAGAGAGAGCCTCAGCCGACGAAGCATAGGCAGCCATAGTAGCAGAGCCATCAGGGCAGAGGGCGCGCGCCAATCGTGTATCTGAATCGGTCGATTGTGCCGACAATGCGGACGCCGGAGCTCGAACTGCTCCTGGCCTGTGCAAGCGCTCAGGACGGTGCGCTCTGCGCTGGCGGGTGGTTTGCCCAACGTGTCGACTGGGATCGTTTTTTCGAAGAGGCGGAGCGCCACTCGGTCATGCCACTGGTGCACCGCGCGCTGGCCGAGCATCCGGAAGTTCCGGCCGGGGTTCGTGAACGGCTGGAGAAGCATTTTCACGAGAGCACTCGCCGCAGCCTGTTTTTAACCGCGGAGTTGCTGCGCTTGCTGGACGCGTTCGCAGCAGGCGACGTTCCGGTGTTGCCCTACAAGGGGCCGGTACTGGCGCAGGCGCTCTACGGCGACGTCGCTCTGCGGAACTTCACCGACCTTGATTTCCTGGTGCGCCGCGCGGATGTCCTGCGCGCGGCGGAACTGCTGGAGAGGGCGGGCTACTCCCCTGATCCGCGGGTGGATTCGGCGCGCCTGTCGTCCCATTTGGCGTTCGCTTGCGAGCAGATGTTTCGGCGCACGGCGGGAGCCGGTTTGGTGGAAATCCAGTGGCGCATTGCACCAAGATATTTCTCGGTGGAGTTTGACACCGAGTGGTTATTCCGGACGGCAGTGGCTGCCTCGCTGGAATCGCGTCAAGTGCAGTCCCTGTCTCCCGAGGCCCTGCTCCTGATGTTGTCCGTTCACGGTGCGAAGCACGAATGGGAGCGGCTGGGATGGATTGCGGACATCGCGCAGTTGCTTCGTACCTATCCCAGACTCGATTGGGATGCCATTTTCCAGATGGCTCGCGGGCTGGGAATCGAGCGCCTGACGCTGCTGGCTCTGGCTCTTGCCCAAGACCTGCTGGGCGTCCGCCTGGCGGCCACGGTCGGTCAGCAGGTGTCGGCGGATCGGGAGCTGCCGCTGCTTTGCCGAACCGTGGAGCGCCGACTTGCGGTGGAGGCGCGTGGGGTACCCGAGGTTTCCGGTCACTGGTTCACACTGCGTGCTCGGGAGCGCTGGCGTGATCGCTTGCGCTACGTCATGCTGTTGGCCCTGACCCCGAGCCCGCGGGATTGGGCGCTGCTGCCGTTGCCTCGGGGGCTCTCGCCGCTGTACTTTGCCCTTCGACCGCTGCGGCTTGCGGGTAGAGCCTGCCGAGGGATTTGGCGGCGCACCTAACGACAGCCCGTCAGATTCACTTCGATGCCGTCCACAACAGCAGATCCAACCGCACGGCGAGATTAGGAAGGCGCGCGGTCTCTCCTGTCAGGGCCGGACGGCAAATATACTTCGCTCAGTAAATTGGGCTTGTTGCGCGATACCGCCTCATTGATTCCTGCTGCGCAATTTGTAGATTTTTCCTTCCATTTTGAGTCTAACCGGATCGGGCTTCTTGCTTGCGCCAAGCTCTGCGCTGTTGGGCAACAGGTAGCGATGGAGCCGCACCAATTCGTCATCTTCGGCATCAAACCAAGAGAGCATTTGACTGTATGTGCAAAACGGCTGTCCGCTCTTTAGCGGGTTGGCGTGGCGTTCCCAGGTTACCTGTTCGCGGATTTCATGCTTGGCCAATAAAGCGGGGTAGTTACTAGAATTTAATTTCTCTTGCATCTGCTGTTTGGTCAAATATTCGACTGGTATATCATCATCCGGCATGATCAACGATTCCGATATTCGATCCGAAATTGGTAGATTCCTAGCGGGAGAAATTACTCTTGATCAGTTCGAGAACTGGCTCGTCCCCCGCAGTTGGAATGTGCACCAATGGGGAAGTGTCGAAACGCAGCAGCTCGCCTATGCAATCGAGTTGGGTTTGGCGGAACACGAAATCGGCCACCTCTCTGATGAAGATTTGAGAAAAGAACTACATCAACTTGCCAATACCTATCTGCTGACCTCGCGTGTACTGGTGACCAGTGCAGGGAGCACCTCTGTCACTGGGGACCAATGGCAACTCTCGCCTGCTGGTAATCAACTCTCAACGGCATCCTCGTTACCAATTCCTCGTTGAGGTGTACATCAAACCAGTAGAGCCCCTCCTGATCAGCCACAAAATTAATTTGTGCAGCGAGAGCATTTCCTCTATCGTTGTCCCCTTCAAAAAGCATCGGAAATGTCATTGACGGTAGATCCTTGCCTTGCGGGGATTTGGGTCGAATCGTCACTGCCTGTTTGCCCCTCAGAAATCCTGATTTGAACGATATGACAATCGTGAACGGCAGCACGGTTGGCGACATCTCTGGGGTCGCACCAACGACATTGAACCGATCAATAATGCGAATGACGCTTAGGACATTGTCGGCTTCGCGGAGCAGTTTCTCGCAAAATACAGCCATTGCGAGATATGCATTATAGAGTTCTTTCTGTTCTGGTTTATCTGGCATTGGAGAACGTTCCTCACCGCGAAATAGTAATACCAAGCACAACGGCTCCAGTTGACTTTTGCACACCACTGCGCGACACTCCGATCCAGCGAATTGGAGTGTTCATGCACAAAACGCGCATCAATCTCCCGGAACCTTCCGCCAAGAAGCAGGGCGAATTTGCGCGCTTCGATGAATTTGCAACGCGGCTGCTCTCCGTCCCGCACAGCAAAATCAAAGAGCAACTCGACGCGGAAAAGCGGAAGCGAACGTCTAACTCCGCTTCGGGCCGCGCTTCCCGCGATACTCGTTAGTTGATCGTTTCTCCCACCTTGCCAGTCAATTCCGCGTAAGTCAGCCGCTTGTTCACGATCTGCGAAACCGCAAGATCAAACCTGTCCGAATCGTTCAGCGGGTTGTCGCGAGTGGCGCGATTATTGTAGCGAAACACTTGCCCGACGAGAGTGTCCCGCTTTTAGTTGGAGGTTGAAGAGCGGCGCTCGGGATCATGTTACGCGACCTCCTGCTTAGTCGCAGCTTTTTCTGTTTCTCCTCTTCCTAGGATTGCTCTCAGTTGCCAGATGTCCTTCCAGCCCA
>JAIQFT010000051.1 GCA_020073185.1 Terriglobia bacterium | reverse complement strand
TTTCCCAAAGTGCTGAGGGTGTGGTAGCTTCGCTTCAAGGCGGTTCTCCTTTCGTTGAGAAAGTTTCCAACCCGACTCTATCAAGAGCCGGGTCGAGAACCGCCCCTCAACCTTCAACTATGGATGGGACACCCTCGCGGCTGCGGTGGAATGTAGGTGGTCACAAGTTCGTTGCACCACCGGTTTTTGTTCTTCCGGTGCTTCCACAGAGTGCATCTGCGTAAGCAGCCGGGCTGGGAGCGGGGCAGCCCTTGCTTTCAGCAACTTGCCATGGCTACATGTGCGGAACGCGCCACCATCACTGCCTGATTTCGGGCAGCGCTGGACGATTTGGGGCAACGCAGGTCAGGCAGCTCGCAGTGCTATAAAATTTCAAGACGGTCTACTTGTATGTCTCGAAAAACCCTAGTGCGCGTCGTGGTGTTATTTGCGACGATCGGCCTGATCTCGCTGTTGCACTACCGCACACCGACGACACATATCTGGCTCCACCCTCTGTTGCAGCGTGCTTACTATGTGCCTTTGCTGATGATGGCGGTGTGGTATGGCTGGCGTGGCGGTCTAATTGCTTCTGCCATTACGAGCATTCTTTATATTCCCCACATCGAGATGTCCTGGACCGTGAACCCCGAATACAGCGCCGCTCAGAAGGTTGAAGTCGGTATGTTTTTCGTAATAACGCTGCTGACGGGCATTCTGGCCGACCACGAACGGGCACAGCGTCGTAAAGCGGACCTAGAGCGCCAAAAAGCAGAACAAATGGCCCAGGATTTAGCCGACGCGAATCAGCGGCTGCAGGCTTCCTTTGAGCAGCTTCGTCGCGCCGACCGCTTATCCGCCATGGGAGAGCTTTCCGCAGGACTGGCCCATGAGATCCGAAATCCTCTTGGCTCGATTGAAGGCGCAGTGCAGATTCTCCGGCGCAAGCAACTTGAGGACGAGACCAAGGAAGAATTTGGAGAGCTTGCACAGCGCGAGCTCGACCGCCTCAAAGGGATCGTCAATCGGTTCCTTCGTTTCGCACGTCCGCAACCTCCGCGGCGAATACCCACCGATCCGATGCTCCTTCTTGAGTCCGTTTCCAAGCTGGTGGCCGAGACGGCAAAGATGGGGAAGGTCCAAGTCCGCGTCGAATCCGCCTCCGACATTCCTGCAACCTCGATAGACCAGGAGCAGATCAAGCAGGTGTTGCTCAATCTGGCCATCAACGCAATTCAGGCAATGCCGGCAGGAGGCGAGGTCATGTTGTGCGCGGTAGCCGACGGTGTCAACCTCCGCCTCGAAGTACAAGATCAGGGCATCGGAATCGCCGATGAGAACTTGGAGAGAATCTTCAATCCATTCTTCACAACCAGGGACGAGGGGACAGGACTAGGTCTTTCAATTGCCGAACGGATCGTTAGCCAACACGGTGGCCGAATCGAACCGCGTCGTAACCGAACAAATGGGATGACGTTCAGCGTGGTCCTGCCGATAACCGAGCCGTTACGCGCCGATGCCGCTGAGGCACATAAGTGAGTTCCAAGCCCCTCATCCTCGTGGTGGACGATGACGCGAGCCAGCGGCGCCTGGTTGAATTCTGGCTCCAAGAAGAAGGTTATGCCGCCGTCACCGCAAACGACGGGAGTTCTGGCTTTGAAGTGTTTGAACGGAATGCCCCATCGCTGGTGATCACGGACATACGTATGCCGGGCCTCAGCGGCCTCGACCTGCTCAGCCGGATCAAGGCGGCGAACGCCGAGGCGCCCGTCATCCTGATCACGGCATTCGGAACGGTCGCGGATGCCGTCGAAGCGATGAAGCTCGGAGCGGCAGACTATGTTCTTAAGCCGCTGAACGGCGACGAACTCAAGCTTACGGTCCGCCGGGCGCTCGAACGCCAGCAGTTGGTGGATGAGAATCGTTATCTGCGCAACCTGGCCGGCAGCACCTTTCGTTTCGACAACATCGTTGCGCAGTCACGCAAAATGCGCAATGTGCTTGAGATTGCGGGCCAAGTTGCCCGCCGCGATTCCACCGTCTTGCTCTCCGGAGAATCTGGTACCGGCAAGGAACTGCTCGCCAAGGCTCTCCACCAGAACAGTCTTCGTGCCGGCAAGCCATTCATCACTGTGAACTGTGGAGCCCTCCCTGAGACGCTGGCTGAATCCGAGTTGTTCGGCCACCGCAGGGGCTCGTTCACCGGCGCCACCGCCGATAAAGCCGGCAAATTTGAGACGGCGAACGAAGGCACGATCTTCCTGGATGAAATTGGAGAGTTGCCGCTCACGATGCAGGTGAAGCTACTGCGAGTCATCCAGGAACGCGAAATAGACAAAATCGGCAATCCGCGGCCCATCAAGGTCAACGTGCGGATCGTTGCGGCGAGCAATCGCAATCTAAGAAACCTCGTGGAAGACAGTCAATTCCGGGATGACCTGTTTTATCGCCTGAGTGTCGTCACGATTGACATACCGCCGCTCCGCGAGCGGCGAGAAGATGTTCCCCTGCTCGTGCAGCACTTTCTTCACACGTTCCAGGCACGTTATGACCTGCCTACCCTCACAGTCTCCGATGAGGCAATGGAAAAGCTTTCCCATTATGGCTGGCCGGGAAACGTTCGTGAGTTGGAGAACGTGATCGAGCGCTTGGTCGTGCTCGGCAAGGGCGAGGTCATTCGCGAGGAAGACTTGCCTGCTGAGCTACAGCGAATGGAATCGCGCGCGGCAAGCATCGGCCTCAAGCTGCCCGGCGAGGGTATCGACTTGGAAGGTGTCGAGAAGGAACTCATCTTGGGCGCCTTGGAGAAATACGTCTGGAACCAAACCCAGGCCGCCAAGTATCTGAACATCAGCCGCAAGACTTTGATCTACCGCATGGAGAAGTTCGGCTTGCAGCCTGCCGTCGAGCCGCAGGACAACCCCAAACTGTCCTGATGCGCGAGCGCCTGCCCTGCGAAACCGAAGGCCTGACTCCCCCGGATTTCCAGTTCGGAAATTTTTCACAAAATATTTCCTCCAATGTCACAGACATCTCCCTCCGTACTCGCTATGCTGGGAATGCGCACAATGCGCCAAGGTGTCGGTGTTTGCTGGTACCTTGTTTAGCTCTTTGACAACAATAACCGCATCGCCGAGGGATGCACAAGTTAACTCTACGGTACATGCCATCCTCTCAGGCAACCCAAGGGATACCGTGGATATCCCATGCGGTATCCGAGCGGCAGTATCGCTGCAACTGGTTCTTGCCGTGAGCCTTGCGCCGTGAACCTTGAGCCCTTCAGGGGAGGGGGGTGGGTAAACACCTCTGGTACGGAGTTATTAGTCTAAGAGTTAAGGATGGATGCTCGGCTCAGTGCTTCCAGAATGGGTTGGAGAGGCCAGTCGGCGCCATCGCCGGCGACATCTCATCCTCGGTGCAAACGTGCAGCGGCCCTGGCTGGAGAGGGGGAACTCGCAGCGACGCGTGACAGGAGCAAGGATTGTCGGGAGTGTAGTCCTCGTGGCACTCTGGGCACTTCATACTGGGTTCCCTCCGCTGCGTTTTCCTAGTTCCTTCATACCGCGGCTCGATGGCAAAAGTACAATCGAGAATTTCGTTCGCGAGAATTGGATTTTCTGGATCAAATTCAGTCCGTCCTGAATCCAGGAACGCGTTACGACAGGTACACTCCAATCAAAATGATGCGGCCAGAAAAACCCGAACAGGCTGTCCTGCGCAAGAAGCACATCGCGATCTTGGGCGCGGGCAAAATGGGAACCATCCTGTTGCAGGCGCTGCTCAACCAGGGCTTGCTCTTGCCCGAGCACGCCCGCGCCTCGGTGCAGCATGCCGATCGCGCGCAGAAGCTGCGCAAGCAACTCCATATCGCCGTCGGCACTGACAACGCCGAGGCGGTCCAAGGCGCCGACATCGTGCTGGTCTGCGTCAAGCCGCAGACCGTTCGCCCGGTGCTGGAAGAAATCGCGCCCGTGCTGACCACCAAGCAGTTACTGATTTCCATCGCCGCTTCCGTGCCTACGGCTTACATGGAGAAATCGCTGCCCCCGGGTATGCCCATCATCCGCGCCATGCCCAATACGCCCTGCACCGTGCGCACGGGAATGACGGCGGTCTGCAAGGGCTCGCACAGCGACTCGCATCACCTCGCCACCGCCTGCCTGCTGTTCGACGCCGTGGGAAGAACGGTGGTCCTGGACGAGAAGCACATGGATGCCGCCACCGCGCTCTCCGCCAGCGGCCCCGCCTACATCTACATCATCCTGGAATCGCTCGCCGAAGCCGGCGTCAAGGTCGGCCTGCCGCGCGACACTGCCACGCTGATGGCGGCGCAAACCACCCTCGGCGCGGCCCGGGTGGTGCTCGATACCGGCGACCATCCCGCCCTGCTCAAGGACGCCGTCACCACGCCGGCGGGATGCACCATTGACGGCATCCTCGAGTTGGAGGAGGGCAAGCTGCGCGTAACCCTGATCAAAGCCGTGGTGAAGGCCGCCAGCCGCGCCAAGGAACTGCTGTTCACGGAGTGACCGCGCATGTCCCCGTTTTTTCGATTGGATAAATCGAAAACTTCCGTTTCCGGTGACTCCGCGGTCTCCTTTATATTTACTTTGCTTATGTCCTACATCGTCAGCACGTCCGGCGTGACAACATCCGCGACAGCGGGTACAGGCATTTCACGCCTGACGGTGGAGGACGGGTAAGAAAAGATCACGGCAACAAACCCCGAACCCACCGCCCGACACGCGGTGGGTTTTTTGTTGGGAAGAAATTTCGGAGAAGTTGTCGATGATCTTGGGGAAGCGCGTGAGGCGTCGTTGTTCAATCGTCCCGCGCTGGAAAGCAGGCCGGAGTTATGGGTTCACGAGCGCTGCAAAAACCGGTGAGAATGGCGCGTCACTTGAGCAAACCCGCGCTGCTGGAGGCGAAGCCGCAGCAGCGAGAGGCGCGGTGCAAGATCGCGATGATCGGCTTCGGCACGGTGGGACGGTCGGTGGCCAAAGTGCTCTGCGAACGCGCCGGACGCGTGCTGCTGACGCATGTGTGCAGCCGCAGTGTCAATCGCGAGCGGGCTCCGTGGCTGCCGCCGGAAGTGCGCTGGACCGACGACGTCAATGACGTGTTCGCCGCTGACGTGGACGTCGTGGTCGAGTTGGTTGGAGGCCTGCAACCCGCCGAAGACTGGATCCGACGAGCGCTCGAGAGTGGCAAGTCGGTGGTCACGGCCAACAAGCAGTTGATCGCGCACAGCGGCCCGGAGTTGATGGAGCTGGCGCACCGCATGGGCCGCCATCTTGGTTATGGCGCGTCGGTCGCGGGCGGGATTCCGGTCGTGTCGGCGCTGCAGGATGGTCTCGCCGGCGACCGGCTGCTCAAGATTCGCGGCATTCTGAACGGCACGTGCAATTACGTGCTGACGCAGATGGAAAGCGCCGGCATCTCGTTTGCCGCAGCCGTGAAGGAAGCGCAGAAGCTGGGATTTGCGGAGGCGGATCCGAGCGAAGACGTGGACGGCCTGGACGCGGCGGCGAAGCTGGCAATTCTGGCGCGCGTGGGATTGCAGGTGCAACTGCGAACCGGCGCTGTGATGTGCCGGTCCATCCGCGAGATTGAAGCGGTGGATTTCGAGTACGCGCACGAGCTCGGCTGCACCATCCGCCAAGTGTCCCGCGCGGAGCGAAACGGCGATAGCCTGTTCGCGTCGGTGCAGCCGGCGCTGGTTCCGCTCTCGTCACCGCTGGCGCGCGTGCAGGGAAACCAGAACCTGGTGGTGGCGACGGGAGAGTTCGGAGGCGACACCGTGTATTCCGGATTCGGCGCGGGCGGAAATCCCACGGCGGTCGCGGTGGTTTCCGACCTGGAAGCGATCGCCAAGGCGAACGGCAACGGCGCGGGACTTGCGGCCGCCGAACCGCAGCAGCCGAAACAGATCAGCAGTGACTTCGCGTCGCGGCAGTATGTGCGGTTCACGGTGAACGACCGCCCGGGAATCATCGCGGCACTGGCGTCGGTTTTTGCCGAGCACCAGATCAACATCGATTCCATCCTGCAGAGACCCGGATACGCGAAGTCGAGCCTGCCGTTCCTGATCGCGTTTGAGGCATGCCGCGCGTCGGTGCTGGAAGAAGCGCTGGAGAAAATTCGACCGCTGGATTTCCTGGTGAAGCCGCCGCTCAGCTTGCCGGTTTTATCGGAGGGAGAGTGATGTATCTGCGGTGCAGCAATCCGGATTGTGCGGCCCGGGTCGAGGGAGAAGATCGTGCGCTCCTGTGCCCGCGCTGTGGCGACCTGTTGGAACTGGCCTTGGGCGTGCCGTTGCTTGATCCCGAGGTGCTCAAACGCATGTGGCTGGAGCGGCGTTGTTCTTTTGATCCGCGTGATGGCAGTGGCGTGTGGCGGTTCCGGGAATTTCTGCCTGGACCGTACGCGCCGAATGAAGTGGTTACGCTGGGCGAAGGCAACGTGCCGCTGGTGCCGGCCGGCAAGACCGCGTCGTGGTGTGGATTAAAAGCCCTCAGCTTCAAGCACCTGGGATGGAATCCCACCGGCTGCTTCAAAGACCTGGGAATGACGGTGGGCATCACCGACGCCAAGCACCGAGGCGCGCGTGAAGTCGCCTGCGCTTCCACGGGCAACACGGCGGCATCGATGGCGGCGTACGCGGCGCGCGCGGGGATCAGAGCGCGGGTGTACCTGCCGGCTGGCGCGGTGTCGCACAACAAGCTCGCGCAGTCGCTGGATTACGGAGCGGAGATCCAGGAGGTCGAGGGCAATTTCGATCGGGCGCTGCAAGTTGTGCTCGCCGGCGCGGGACCGGAGATGTACTTCCTGAATTCGATTAACCCGTATCGCATCGAGGGACAGAAAACCGCGATCTTTTCATTGCTAGAGCAATTGCAGTGGAGGCCGCCGGACTACATCGTGCTGCCTGGCGGAAATCTGGGGAACACGGCGGCCTTCGGCAAGGCGCTTGCGGAGCTGAAGGCGAACGGGTTCATCGAGATAGTGCCGAGGCTGATCGTCATCCAGGCGGAAGGCGCGAATCCCTTGGCGCGCGCCTGGAAGAACAAAAGCGAGGAGCTGCAACCGATGGCAGAACCGGAGACGGAGGCGACGGCGATCCGCATCGGCTCGCCGCGCTCGTGGAACAAAGCTCTGCGCGCGCTGCACTTTACCGACGGTCTGGTAGCCGACGTCAGCGATGAAGAGATCAGCGACGCCAAAGCGATGATCGGGCGCGACGGCATCGGGTGCGAGCCGGCTTCGGCGACTACGCTGGCCGGGCTGCGCAAGCTGCGCTGCCGCGGCGTGCTGGGCTCCGATGCGGTAGTGGTGGCGATGCTTACCGGGCACGCGCTGAAAGATACCGACTACATTTCACGGCGGCACGCGACGGTACAGGTGGCGGCGGGAGTGTGCGTGGCGCCGCGGATGGAGAGGGCGGTGCAATGGAAATGAACCGTAATTTTGAAGGCGCCGCGATTTGCGTGCCCGCATCGGTGGCCAATCTCGGGCCCGGTCTGGACACGGTAGCCGTGGCGGTGCGGCTGTATTTACGGGTGCGCATCCTCAAGCTGCGTCCGGAACGCATGGGCGAGGTGCACTGCATTTTTGTTGACCAATGTGTCGGAGGCGATAACGCCATCGAACGCGCGCTGCGTTATATGACGGAGCGCCATCGGGTCGAACTTCCGGGCTTGCAGTTGGAGGTCCGAAGCGAGATCCCGATGCGATCGGGATTGGGCAGCAGCGCCGCCGCTACCATCGCGGGGCTGCGCATTTTTGAACTGCTGTGCGGCCCCCTGCCGGCGAACGAGTTGCTGGCGGCCGCGTCCGAACTGGAAGGGCATCCTGATAACGCGGCAGCGGCGCTGCTCGGCGGCTTGACGGTGAGCTGTCAATTGCAGGATGGATCGGTGCTGGCGGCGGCTTCACACTGGCCGGAGCGCGTCGAGTTCGCGGTGCTCACACCGGAGTTTGCGCTGAAGACGGAGGCGTCGCGGCGGGCGCTCCCGTCGCAACTGAATCGCGCGGACGCGGTGTTCAACCTGCAGCGCGTCGCCCTGTTTCTGCAGGCAGTACACGCCGAAGACTACCAGTTGCTCCATGAGGCGATGCGCGACCGCTGGCACCAGCCATTTCGGCAGGCACTGGTGCCGGGTCTGGAGACGGCGCTGTCGCTCACGCATCCCGATCTGTTGGGCGTCTGCTTGAGCGGGTCGGGACCCTCGGTGGTCGCTCTCGCACAGCGAAACGCGCCTGCGATCGGGAAGCTGTTGTCGGATGCCTATCGTCAGCTCGGCATCGCGCATCGCGTGCGCGTGTTGCAGGCGCACCAGTGTGCGGATGGGGATGCAAATCCGGCGATGCGCGATTTCAATACGATCGAGGCGACCGGAATGCGCGCTCCCAGTTAAAGCAAGCTGAGAGGGCCCAGCGATTTAGTGTGCAAAAGGCAGTGGCCCCGGCGAGGCCCGGGTACACTTCCTCTGTATCCAATCCTTCCCTTAGCCGGTACCACGGCAGCGGATTTCCATCACAGCCAGGTTCCTGTCGACCGCGTATGATTCGGGCAGGAATCCGTATGCAGGTTCGGATGGGCCAGGCACCGGAGGCGGCCCTCGTTTCTGTGCCGCGAGTTGCGCCTGAGGCAACAGCCGCAGCCGTGTGCATCGGCTTCACGGCGGTGATCGCACAAATCGTGCTCATGCGCGAGTTGGTAGTGGTGTTCTGCGGCAATGAGATGTCCCTGGGCCTGATGCTTGCGACATGGCTGCTGTGGACGGCGTTGGGCGGAGGCGCACTGGGCCGGTTGCGACTGCGCCTGCGACCTCGGTGGCTGGTAGCGCTCCTGCAAGTTGCAGCCGGAGTCTCGTTGCCGGCAACGATCGTGCTGGTGCGTTCGGCCAGAGTCTGGTTCCGAGTGACTCCCGGAGAACTGCTGGGCCCGGGCGCGATGCTGCTTACCTCGGTCATTGCGCTGGCGGCATTCTGCACGTCGTCGGGATGGTTGTTTGCCGCCGCGAGCCGCCTGTACGCGGACGAATGCGGGACATCGTCGGCGACCGCGACGGGCAAGGTCTACTTGCTGGAGGCGGTCGGGTCGTGCGCTGGCGGATTGCTCGCCAGCCTGGTGCTGATCCGGCACGGCAGTGCGTTTCAAATCGCGTTGCTCGTCCTGATGGTGAACGCCGGTTGCGCGGTTTGGCTAACCGTGCAGCGCGGTCCAAGGCGGCGGATCATCGCGGCCGCGCTGGCTGCCGTGATCGCGGCCTCGCTGGCGTGGATCGTGCCGGGTCTGGAACGCGCATCGCAGGCGATGCTGTGGCGAAGGTTGCGCCCGGTCGCGTCGGCTGATTCGGCTTACGGTCGCCTGGACGTCGTGGAAACGGAATCAACCCGCAGCGTTTATGAAAATGGACTGGTCGCATTCCATGCCGAGGACGCGGCGAGCGCGGAAGAAACGGTTCATCTCGCGCTGCTGCAACATCCGGCGCCGAGGAGCCTGCTGCTGATCGGAGGAGGAATGAACGGCAGCCTCGGCCAGGCGCTGCAGCACCCGACGTTGGCGCGCATCGAGTACGTCGAACTGGATCCGACGGTCCTGTTGCTGGCGGAGCGATATTTCCCCGAGCAGTCGGCGGCGCTGCGCTCAGAGCGGGTGCGCGTGCACCATCTTGACGGCCGGTTGTTCGTGAAGACCACCGGATCGCGGTTCGACGTCATCATCGTGAACCTGCCGGAGCCGCAGACGGCGCAGCTCAATCGCTTTTACACGCGCGAGTTCTTTGCCGAGGCGGCCGGGAAGCTGAATGCAGGCGGGCTCCTCGCATTGCAACTGCGCGGCGCGGAAAACTACATCAGCCCCGACCTCGGCGACTTCCTGCGCTGCATTCATGGCACGCTGCGCAGCGTGTTCCCCGACACGGTGGTGATTCCAGGGGAGACCGTCCACTTTTTTGCCGCCAACCGCCCGGGCCTGCTGACCGCGGAGCCAGAAACGCTGCTGGCGCGGCTGCGCGAGCGAGGCATCCGGACGCAGTATGTGCGGGAATACTACCTCCCGTTTCGCATGGCGCCGGATCGCATGCGCGAACTGGAGAGTGCACTGCACTCGTCGGGAGCGGTTGCGATCAACCGGGACTTGTCGCCGGCTGCGTACTACTTCGCGGTGATGTTGTGGAGCACCAGTTTCGACGCGCGGTACCGCCAACTGTTCGCGTGGCTGGCGGGCGTGAAGTTTGCCGGCGTGCTGCTGGTCGCGGTCCTCCCGGTGGCGGTGTTCGCAGTTGCCATGCGCTTCCGGCGACGGCGTCGCAAGGGAATTGCGGGCCTGTGCGTGGGCGCGACGGGAATGGTGCTGATGGCGGTCGAGATCCTGCTGTTACTTGGGTTTCAGGCGATCTACGGCTATGTGTATCACCAGCTCGCAATTGTGATCGCCGCATTCATGGCGGGCATGGCGGCAGGAAGCTGGCTGATGCTGCGGGATGGAAGGTCCGCCCGCAGCGAACACGTGAACGACTGGGCGTTGCCTGCACTGCAAGTCGCAGCGGCAATGTCGCCGTTGCTGCTGTACGCGGTGTTGCAATGGTTGACCACGATGACCAGCGGCAGCGGCTTGTTATTGGCGAGTCAGCTCCTGTTTCCGGCGCTGGCGCTGGCGTTCGGCATTCTGGGCGGATACCAGTTCCAGGTCGCGAGCCGCGTGTTCTTCGCGCGAGTGGACGACGAGCGGCCCAACCCCGCCGCGCTCTACGCCATGGACCTGGTGGGCGCGTTCGCGGGAGCGATCGTGGTCAGCGCGTACCTGGTTCCCGTGTTCGGGATGTTGGAGTGTGCGGCTGTTATCGCGGCGGTGGCACTGGGGCCGGCGTTGGCGGCGCTGCCGGTGTCCACAACGGCGGGTCAGTTGGCGCGACGCTAGAGGCTCTGCGCTCCCCGAACACGAGCGCGGTAAACATAAACAGGTCGGTGTCATCATCGCGCCAGGCATTGGGCGGGAGGCCGGCTTTCCGGCAGACCTGCTCAAGGAACGTCTTGCGGTCCCAGCGCTCGTCCACCGGCACCTGCGGCAGCAGCACGCCTTCAATATCTCCTTTCTTGATGAACAGGCCGTGGCGGCCGATTTCGATCTGCTTCACATCGGTGACGCGGCGGAATGAGGAGAGGACCGAGACCTCGTATTCCAGGTCGCCGAGCTCTGCCGGCGCGACCGGCGGAAAGCGCGGATCGCGCATCGCGGCGAAGGCGGCGACGTCGCGGACCGTCAAGTAGAGTGGCTTGAGCGCGTTGACGTAACCGATGCAGCCGCGCAACTGACCGCGCTTGGTGAGGGTGACAAAGGCGCCGCGCTCGTCCAGCAGCAAGTCGGAATCCGGCTGCGCAACGGAGTCGAGCATGGTGCGCTGGCGCACTGCGGTTTCCACCGACCGGCGCGCGAGGTTCAGCAGCTCTGCACGGTCGCGCTGGGGGAGCGAGTAATCGGCGAACTTGGCTGGACGATGCGACGCCGGCTGCACCAGCGCGGCGGCTGCATAGCCGACTACGCGGCTGCGGTCGCCGGTGACGTCGCCGCTGTTGGCGTACTTGAGCAGGGCCGCCTCGGTGGCCCCGAGATGCTCGGCGGCGATCATGGCCGCGACGATGGGACCGCCGCCGCAGGCTTCCCACGCGCCCGCGGCGAAGTTGCGGCTCAGGCTGAAGTAATCCCACGCTTGCACGGCGCGTAGGGGCTTGCGATCGAGCGCGTTGGCCTCCTCATACTTATGGAAGTGCGAGAGGTCGGAGCTGGCGACGATGAGCGTGTCCGGGGTGCTGAGTTTGGCGAGCGCAATGCCGAGCGCGCGGCTGAGCGCATAGCTCTGCTCGCCCATCACGATGGGGACCAGTTGAAAGTCGCCGAGTGCGCGCTGCAGAAACGGCAGTTGAACCTCCAGCGCATGTTCCGACTGGCCGCGAGAAGGTGTGTGTCCGCGGCTGGAAAGCCGCAGCGCTGGGGTGGCGCGGGCCAGCTTCGCGGCGAACGTCTTGTCGACGGGAACCTGGCCGAGTGGAGTCGAGTAAGCGTCGCCGTCGTAGATGGAAGCGAAGGCGAAACTTTCATAGTGCGAGGGCGCGATCACGACCACACGGCGAAAGTTTTGGCCCTTGAGCAGCGCGTAGGAATGCGCCGCCACCGCGCCGGAATACTGATATCCAGCGTGCGGAGAAACGATCGCCCAGAGGTGTCCCTGCACCGGCGCGCCATGGGCCGCGGCGAGCAGGCCGTCCACCGTCTTGCTCAGCTCGTCGCGGTCGGCGGGATAAAAGCTGCCGGCGACGGCGGCGGGCCTGACCTGCGCGGCATCGTTGGACGGCGCCAGCACCAACGTGAGCAGCATCACGCCCAGCACCAGGGGCGATAGCGCGGAGATCGGCATGGGCGCTCTCCTCATGGTAACCATGTCAGTCTAGGTCCACATGCCCGCTACCGGCGCGCGGCAGAACTCGCAGCGGCCGTTTTTCAACTGCAGCTTGCGCACGGTGAACCCGGCGCGCTCCACGACCACGCGGCTGCACTTGGGACAATGCGTGTGCTGGCCGGCGTGGCCGGGCACGTTGCCCACATAGACAAAATGCAGCCCTTCGGCGCCGGCGATGGACTTGGCGCGCTCCAGCGTTTCCACCGGCGTCGGCGGAAGATTCTTCAGACGATACAGAGGATAAAAACGCGTGAAATGGACCGGAACATCCGGCCCCAACTCCGACTTGACCCACTTCGCCATGGCTCTTAACTCACTCTCACTGTCGTTTAAGGATGGTACGGTCAGGTACACGATTTCCAGCCACACGCCGCGCTTGCGGATGGTGACCAGCGTTTCCAGGATCGGCTTGAGCTCCGCGTTGACCACCTCGCGGTAGTACGCATCGGAAAACGCCTTCAGGTCAATCTTGATGGCGTCCATGCGATGGCAGAGGCGCTCCAGAGGCTCGCGGCGGATGAAGCCATTGCTGACGAACACGCTCTTGATCCCCGCAGCGTGGCCGGCCTCGGCGGAGTCCAGGTAATACTCGGTTGCGATGACGGGCTCGCTGTAGGTATAGGCGAGCGTCGGGCAGTCGTTCTGTCGTGCGGCGGCGGCCAGGCCGGCGGGCGTGACGTACTGCCGTCGCAGTTGCTCGGGAGCGATCTGCGAGATTTCCCAGTTCTGGCAGAACTTGCAATTGACGTTACAGCCGCCGGTAGCGACGGAGAAGGCGAGCGTGCCCGGTCGGAAATGGAAGAACGGCTTCTTTTCGATGGGATCGATGTGTGCGGCGCACAGGCGAGAATGCACCAGGCTGTAGTAGGTCCCGCCGCGGTTCTCGCGCACTTTGCAGTAGCCGCGCCCGCCGTCGGCGACCACGCACTGGCGTGGACACAACCGGCACTGCACGCTCTTCGATGCGAGCTTGTCATAGAACCTGGCCTCGACGGCGGCGTCGCCTTGCGGCAGCGGGGAATCGTGCAGCGGCTCAGAGCAACAGGCAGGTAAAGATGCGGCCACGGCGCACGCGGCACAGGGAAGCGCGGCTACTTGAAGGAAGCGGCGGCGGTTCAGGTTCAGGGCCGCGGTTGCATTCGGCTTGCCGGGGACATCGGCGGGCAACGCGTCAATGCAGTCGTCGCGCGGAAGGAGTTCCTTCCCAAAATTCTCCGGGGTGGTGCTGCTCGGCATGATCGCATCAGCCTGCTGCACCTAAGGTATTCCGCTTTTGGACTGTGGGATGAAAGAATCGGCACCAGCGCGTTCGGGCGTTTTGCCGAAACAGGAACGCCCGGCGGCAAGCGCAAGCCCTGGTTTGAACGCTTATCCTTATTATTGCCAATTATGCGTAGTCGATGGGGTGCTTTTCCAGCCAGTGCTCATCGCGCACCCTGTCGATATTTTTCAGCGCGCGCGAAGCGACGCTGGAGGCCAGGCCGCGGCTCTGCCAGGCGACGGCCGCGCCGAACCCAACGACGCAGCCGAGCACGCCGCATTCGAACGCCCGGAGCGCCGATCTGTTGCGGTGGGCTGGATACGCGCTCAACAAACCGAGGGCCGCCCCAAGGACTGCGGGCTTCAGGGCGGTGCGAGCCGACTGGTTGAAGAACGTTCCCAGGTGTTCTCCGTGCAGATACGAGTCCCGGCCCAGTGCCGCTCCCTCACGCCCGCTATGGACAAGTTTCTGACCGTAAACTGCGGTTGACTTCGACCATTCGCGTACATTCATAGTCCGCCTCAATTCGCAAACAACATGCGCGATGACTTTGTGGCCGACTTCATGCTGCAACCACCCTGCCCGGCGTCGGGGGCTGAGGTTTCACCGTGGCCCGGCACGGAGAATGCACCGCGGGTAGGGACGTATCAAGCCGTACTGCTGGGGCCGGTTTGGGCGGGACGGCGCGCGCGGGTGCTGTGCGTTCCGCTGCCAGAAGCCGGCGCAGCGAACGAAGATCGTTGAGAATCCGGCAGCTCTGCTTCATGTGCAGCTCGAGTTTTTCCAGGCTGTACGACACCAGCCGCAATGCGTCCAGGCGGCGGCCCGATTTTGAACCGATCTCTTTTTGGACATCGGCATCGATTTCTTTTTTTGCCTCGATCACCGTTTGGGACAGGAGAGCGACGAAATCCTGGGCGCTCTCGATACTTTCAAAATCTTTTCCGGATCCCGGGTTCATGGCGGTTCTCCTCCTGCTTTGGGAACGGGTTGCTGTTTGCATCGATAGAGACCGCGGCAGGCTAACGATTGCGAGTTCAGGTTTTCACATCGGGCCGAGTTCGTCTGTGACGTGGCGCACGACTAGTTGCGCCAACGCTGTGCGGTTGTTTTTCCGGAACGGAACCGCATCGCGTATTCCCATTCGGGAACGTGACGTGTCATGGCGCATGACAAGGTGATGCGCGTCACAGAACGGCTGGCGGCGACAACTCATTATGCCAAGCGTGCAAGCGCTAGCCGGTCCGCCCGCCGGCCCGTCACTTCCAAATTGATTGCAGCTCGGGAGCACCCGCGAGGTGCCGCCGTGGTTTGCGGAGGCAGCCGAGATGTTCGGTAGCGTGGAAAGCGTTGCTTCACCCGCGCAAGCGACATATTGGTTGGTCCCGGGGCACATTGTTTTCCTGTTGATTCACCTCCTGGGTCTGGCCTGCTTTGCCTACGTTGTGACCCGGCGCATGGCCCCGCTCATGCGGGGCGCGCGCGATCACCGTTTTGATCGCCCATGGACGAGGCTGGAAAGAGTACTGCAGTACTGGCTGGGACAGTGGAAGCATCCGCGCTATCTCGGCGCCGGACTTATTCATCTCGTTATTTTTGCCGGTTTCATTGTGCTGGCGGTGCGCTCGATTTCGCTGGTGGCCTTCGGCATCTCGGAAAACTTCGCCATCCCGATACTACCCGCCAGCGCCGCCCGTGCGTACGACGTGATCACCGATTACGCGGCCACGCTGGTGTTTTTTGCGGTGGTGATTGCCGCCGTTCGCCGGATCGTCTTCAAACCGGCGCGCTACGCGGTGCCGGCCAGGTATGGCAAAGGCCATCCGGTGGACGCCATCTTCCTTCTCGGGTTGATCGCCGCCCTGATGCTGGCCGACGGCCTGTTCGAGGCGACCAAGGCGGCCGCTCATCTGCCGCAAGGCCACATGACGTCGTTCGGGGTGCTGTCGCTTCCGTGGATGTTCGGCATTGCTTTTGCTTCGACGGCCGTGGTGACCATCGGGAAGGTTCACCTCGGCGCCTGCCTTGTGCATGAGGCGACGTTCTATTTCCTGCTCTGCTATCGCCCCTTCGGAATTCAGTTTCACGTCATCACCTCCCTGTTCAATGTGTACTTTTCCAAGCTGGACAGGGGGACGGTGAAGCCGGTGCGCTGGGGCGTAAGCGACGCCAACCTGGACCAGGTGAAATCGTTTGGGCTGAAGAAATTCGAAGACTTCACCTGGAAGCACATGCTGGACTTTTACTCCTGTGCCGATTGCGGCCGCTGCTCTGATAACTGCCCGGCGAACGCAGTCGGCAGGCCGCTGTCGCCACGGTTCCTCACCATCAAGGCACGGGACTACAGCTTCCAGCACTACCCGGTCTTCGGCCGGCCGAGCGACGGCGCGTCCTTGATTGGCGGCGTATTTTCCGACGATGAGATCTGGTCCTGTACCACCTGCGGAGTCTGTGAAGAGGAATGCCCGCTGCTGATCGAGTACGTCGACAAGATCGTTGACCTGCGGCGCGGCCTCATTGACGACGGCAAAGTCCCGCAGTCTCTGCAAAAGCCGCTCAAGGCATTGGAGAGCCGCGGCAATCCCTACGGCAAGATGGAGAAGAAACGCGCCGATTGGGCAAAGACGAAAGAGTTCCAGCAGACCTGCCAAGTCAAGATCCTCAATGGGAACGGCGGCGCGCGGACCTTGTACTTCGTGGACAGCATTACCTCGTACGACGACCGCATCCAGGCCATTGGACGTGCTACCGCCAGAATTCTCGACCACATCGGAGAGGACTTCGGAATCCTGGGCGTGGCGGAAAAAGACAGCGGACATGACGCCCGGCGCTTCGGCGAAGAGATGCTGTACATGACGCTGCGCGACCACAATGTGGATGCGATCAAGGCCTCGGGAGCGCAGCGCATCGTGACCGCCGATCCGCACGCGTTCAACGCGCTGAAACACGATTACAAAGACGTTCCTCCGGTGGAGCACATCAGCCAGGTCATTGCCGGCGAAGTGCTGTCGGGCAGGATCAAGCTCCTGCCGGTAGAAAACGAAAGCAGCGTCTACACCTACCACGATCCCTGCTACCTGGGGCGGCACAACCAGCTCTATGACGCGCCCCGCGATGTGCTGGATGCGATACCCGGTTTGAAGAGAGTGGAAATGAGCCGTTGCCGCGAGCGCTCGTTCTGCTGCGGCGGCGGCGGATTGATGCTGTTCTACGAGGCCAAGGAAGACCAGCGGATGGGCGTGGCCAGGGTCAAGATGGCTGCCGAAGCCGGGGCCAACGTGATCGTGACTGCCTGCCCCTTCTGCATGGTGAATATCGAAGACGCCATTAAGGTCGCCGGCCTGGAAGGGAAAATGACGGCCATCGACCTGGCGGAACTGGTGGACCAACAGATCGCGCGTGAACCCGCGGAGCCACGGACCGAGACCCAGCTGCAGTGTGCAACTGCGATTCAGGGAGGCTGAATAGTGGAGATTCTAGTTTGCGTAAAGCGAGTCCCCGACACGTCGGAGAACGAAATCCGGCTTAACCAAACGGGAAACGACATTGAACGCGATGACCTGGTGTATTCGATCAATGAATGGGACAACTACGCCGTCGAAGAGGCCATTCAGATCGTCGATCGAGTCGGTGGCAACGTCACCGTGGTCACCGTCGGCGGCGAAGACGACGAAGAAGTCCTGCGCCGCGAGATGGCGATGGGTGCCAAGCACGCCGCGCTCATCTCCGACGAAGGCTTCGACGGATGCGATGGCTTCGGCCTGGCCACGATTCTGAAGAACTTCGTTCAGAAGGGCAATTGCGACCTGATCTTGACCGGCGTCCAGGCGGAGGACGGCGCCGCGCAGGTGGGCGGCATGTTGGCGGCCATGCTCGATTATCCCTTCGCCTCCCTGGTCAATTCCATCGAAGTCCTGCCGAACGGGATGTTGAAGATCACCCGCGAAATCGAGGGTGGCAACAGGGAGGTCAACGAGATCGAACTCCCTTGCGTGCTTTCCATACAGACTGGCATCAACGAGCCACGCTATGTCGGAATGCGAGGCATTCGCCAAGTGGCCTCGGTGAAGATTCCAACCTTCGCCGCTTCCGACCTCGGGATTGCCCCCAACAGCGTGGGAGAAGCTGCCGCCAAAGTGAAACGCGTGAACTACTTCGTCCCCGCGATAGGCAAGGGCGCCGAGATGCTGGAAGGCAGCCCCGAAGAGATGGCCGACAGAGTCATGGAGCTGGTTAAAGCCAAGGGAGGGTTCAAATAATGCTTCGCATCTTCGCCTATGTCATGCATCGAGGTGGGGCCGCCGACGATTCGGCTGCCGAGCTGGCGGCTGCCGCCAGGAAGATTGACGCCAATGCGTCGCCTGTAGCCATCGTCACGGGTTGGGGCGCGGAGCTGGATGCCGCTTGCGAGTCCCTCCGTCCTGTCTATGGGGAGATTTGGAAAGTCGGCAACGAAGCGCTTGCCTATCCCAATGCCGAACTCGTCCGCAAAGCGCTGGCGATCGTCGTGCCGCAGGACAGTATCGTGCTGGTACTGCACGATCATTTCGGCATCGACTTGTCACCCGGCCTGTCCGTCAAGCTGAATTCCGCATTTGTCTCCGATGTGTTGGCCATCGAGGTTGTGGACGGCAGCTTCCTGAAACTCGTGCGTCAGGAAGTTGGCGGCCAATTCAGCACACATGTTCGCTGCGACATCTCCACCGGCGCCGTGATCAACGTTCGTCCGGGTGCATTCAAGGCGCTGGCAAGCGGCGCCACCGGGCAGGTAGTGGACAAGCCTTCACCCGCCGGCGCCCTGACGGCGAAACGGCGTTATGTCGGGACGGTGGTTGCCGAAGCGGGCGACGTGGACATCACCAAGTACGACGTCCTGATTTCCGTCGGCCGCGGTATCCAGGAGCAGGACAACATTCACATCGCGCAGGAGCTGGCCGACGCCATGGGCGCTGCCGTTTCCTGCTCGCGACCGGTGGTGGACGCCAAGTGGATGGAGAAGTCCCGCCAGGTCGGCAGTTCCGGCAAGACGGTCAAGCCCAAGGTGTACATGGCCTGCGGCATCAGCGGCGCGTTCCAGCACCTGGCGGGAATCAAAGGGAACCCGTTCCTGATCGCCATCAACAAGAACCCCAAGGCGCCGATTTTTCAGGTCGCGGATGTCGGTATCGTCGCCGACCTGCTGGAATTCTTACCGGAACTAACCAACAAGATCCGCGAGACGCGCTGCGCTGCGGCGAAATAGGAGGCACCCCATGATTACCAGCAAGACCCTGAAGTTGAGCTTGAAATCGCTGAAGGATTTCGCCAAGAAGCGCTTGCCGGACGAGACGCTCCTGGACCTGGACGCCCGCGACGAATGCCCGGTGGACATCGTGCGTCAGATGTGTGATCCGGACCAGATCGGCATACAGCTCCTGTTCGTCCCGGAAGAGTACGGCGGCATGGGCGGCGGTGCGTTTGATGTGTATTGCATTTGCGAAGAGATGGCGCACATTGACCTGGGCGTCGCCACGGCAGTGCTGGCGACGTTTCTCGGGAGCGATCCCATCACCATGGGCGCCACCCCTGAGCAGAAGAAGGTCTGGCTGTCGCGCATCGCGAACGATGGAATCCTGTTCGCCTATGGCGCCACCGAGCCGGAAGCCGGCAGTGACTTGGGAGCTCTGCGTACCACGGCAGAACGCGTCCTTGAGAACGGCGCCATCGCCGGCTACAAGATCACCGGCAATAAGCAATGGATCAGCAACGGCGGGATCGCCGATGCCTACACGATTCTGGCGAACACGCCTGCCGGCCCGAGCTGGTTCGTGGTCGAGAAGGGTGCCAAGGGGTTCACCCACGACAAACCGGAAGACAAACATGGGATCCGGCTGAGCAACACGGCAGCGCTGGCTCTCGACAACGTGTTCGTTACTCCCGACCGACTGATTGGCGGCGTGGAAGGCCAGGGACTGCTCCAGGCCCAGGCCGTGTTCGGGTACACCCGCCTGATGGTGGCGGCTTTTGGCCTGGGAGCAGGCTGGGCCGCGCTCGATCGCGCCATTCCTTATTCTGTGAAGCGCATCCAGGCCGGCGCGCCGCTCTCGGAGAAACAGGGATACACGCACAAGTTGATCGTGCCCAACGTCGCCTGGCTGGAGGCCGCCCGCTCGTACATCGAGGAGACCGCCGAACGCATTGACGCCGGCGCCGAGGGCAGCCTGAACACCGAGGGCGCCATCGCCAAGTACATGGCAACCGAGGCCGGCAATTCCGCGGCGGATGCCGCCATCCAGGCGCATGGAGGCTACGGCTACACCCGGGAATACATGGTGGAAAAGATCAGGCGCGACGTGCGCATCACCACCATTTACGAGGGCACCTCCGAGATCATGGAGATGACCATCGGCCGGGACCGCTGGCAGCTCCACCTGAAAACGCGCGGCCAGTACTATCACGACCAGGCGCGGGCGATGGAAGCCTTGCACGTCCGCCACTCCGACGTAGGCGCCGACTTCGCGGCGTTGGCATTGCACGCACTCGCTGCGGTGATGGAGAAGGCCCGCGTCGCCCGCCTCACGCGCTTCCAGCACATTCTTCTGCGGCTCGGCGAGTTGATCGCGCATGCCGAGTGCGCCGGCAGCCTGGCAAACCGGGCGGTGCGCGCGGCGGAAAACAAGCTGAACGAAAAAGCAAACCGTCATTTCGACGCTACGGCTCTGGCGGCGCTGGCAAGAGTCTTTGCGCGCGCGGCGGCGCTGAAGGTGGGGGAGGAAGGTTCGCGCTGGATCACGGCAGCCGGCGGGGTCAGCGATTCGGAGATGGCTGCGTTTGAAACCAGCTTGGGGCTGCCCGCAATTCATCGCGCCCAGGCGGGCCTGATTGCAGACATGGATTTCGTCGGCGACGTGCTCTACGGCCGCGCCAGCAAGCGGGCCGGACAAGCCGCCTGATTTCGACATTTAGTCATTTAGTCAGGGCATCCGGTCCGGGAGTGCCGCCGGCGTATGCCCGCCAGGAGCGTCATCATGGAAGAAAGTACTGCGAATCGAGCGATTGCCATCGTGGCGGCGGGCGCGGTCCTGCCCGATGCCCCGAACGTAGCTACCTTTTGGGACAACGTGAAGAAGGGGCGCGACAGCATCACCGAGGTCACCCCTGATCGCTGGGATCCGGCACTCTATTACGACCCCGACCACGCCGCGCCGGATAAGACTTATTCCAAGATCGGCGGCTGGGTGCGCGAGGCCGTCTGGGATCCGATGAAGTGGCACCTGCCCATCCCGCCGCGCGTCGCCGGCGCCATGGATGAAGCGCAGCAGTGGGCGATCTCCTGCACCCGCGCTGCCATGGAAGATTATGGCTATCCCAAGCGCCCGCTCGATCCGGACCGCACGGCGGTGATCATCGGCAGCGCCATCGCCGGGGAAAAGCAGTATTTCACCGTGCTCCGCCTGTATTTTCCGGAATACGCGCGCGAGCTCTCCGCGGCCCCCAGCTTCGCGGCACTGCCGGCGGAGTTGCGCCAGGAACTCACCCGCGAACTGCGCCAGCGGATCGGCAAGCGCTTCCCCGAAATCACGGAAGACACCATGCCCGGAGAACTGGCTAACTGCATCGCCGGCCGCATCGCCAACCTCTACAACTTCCACGGACCCAACTTCGTGTGCGACGCAGCCTGCGCCTCGGCCATGGCTGCGTTGAGCGCCGCCGTGGATGGATTGGTGGAGCGCGACTTCGACGTGGCCGTAACCGGCGGCGTTGATCGCAACATGGGGCCCTCGACGTTTATCAAGTTTTGCAAGATCGGTGCGCTGTCGGCGACCGGGAGTCGCCCGTACGCCGAAGGCGCCGACGGCTTCGTGATGGGAGAGGGCGCGGCCATTTTCGTACTCAAGCGCCTCGCCGACGCCGAACGCGATGGTGACCGCGTCTATGCCGTGCTGCGCGGCATCGGTGGATCGAGCGATGGCAAGGGGAAGGGAATCACCGCGCCCAATCCTGTCGGTCCGAAGTTAGCGATAGAGCGCGCGTGGCAGAATGCCGGGCTTTCGCCGGCGACCGTCACCCTGTTCGAGGGCCACGGCACATCCACCCGCGTCGGCGATCTGGTGGAGCTGGGTTGCATGGAAGCAGCGCTTTCCGGTTCCAACCTGCCAACCCACTCGGTAGCGCTCGGCTCGGTGAAATCCAATATCGGACATCTCAAGGGCGCGGCCGGCGCCGCCGGACTGCTGAAGGCTGCACTCTCGATTCACGAGAAGGTCATTCCTCCCAGCATCCATTGCGAACGCACTAATCCCGGTCTCGACTTCGCCCACTCCCCGCTGTACGTCAATACCGAGCTTAGGCCGTGGGACATGCCCAAGGACGGCGTACGGCGCGCCGGCGCCAGCGCCTTTGGTTTTGGCGGCACCAACTTTCACGTGGTTTTGGAAGAGCACATTCCCGGCAGACTGAACGGCAACGGCAAACGGTCGATCGCGGTCGGCGCCATCTCGCAGACCGCAGCGGAAGGCGGAGTGATGAATGCCTCGAAAGTTCCCCCCACCCCAAGTGTCGCGTCTTTATCCAAAGCTCCGTTGCGCGGGGCGTTGCTGATCGGCGCCGATTCCGACGCGGCCCTGGCACAGCGTTTGCGCACGGTACAGAAGGCAGCCGAGGCGGCCCAGGCTCCCGCGCCTACGGCTCCAGCTGCATCCGACCTGCATGCGCCGGAACGCTTGGCAATCGACTATGGCAACGCCGCCGAACTGGCGGACAAATCCGGCAAGGCGCTGAAGGCTCTTGCTGCCAACCAGCCGGCAGTGTGGAAGGCCCTGCGCGCCATGGGCATCTTCCGTGGCCACGGTCCCGCGCCGAAGGTCGCATTCCTCTACACCGGCCAGGGCTCGCAATACGTGAACATGTTGCGCACCCTGCGTGACAACGAGCCGATCGTCTCACAGACCTTTGCCGAAGCCGATCGCATCATGACGCCCCTGCTCGGGAAGCCACTGAGCGAGTACATCTTTATTGATCCCAACGATCCGGACGCAGCCACCCAGGCCGAAGAAGGCCTGCGCCAAACTGCCATCACGCAGCCCGCCGTGCTGGCCACCGATGCCAGCCTGACCGAACTGCTGGCTCAGTACGGCATCCGGCCCGACATGGCGATGGGCCACAGCCTGGGCGAGTACGGTGCCCTGGTTGCCGCCGGCGCGCTTCCGTTCGGCGACGCGCTGGAGGCGGTCAGCGCGCGGGGACGCGAGATGACGCGCTTCGCGCCGGAGGACATCGGCCGCATGGCCGCCGTGTTCGCGCCACTAACCGAGATTGAACGCATCCTGAAGACGATTGACGGCTACGTTGTCATTGCCAACGTCAACAGCGAACATCAGGGAGTGATCGGCGGCAATTCCAAGCCGGTTGAGCAGGCCATGGAAGCTTTCCAGAAAGCCGGCTACGAAGTGGCGCCGCTCAACGTCAGCCACGCCTTCCACACCTCAATCGTCGCGCCGGCGAGCGCACCGCTGCGGCAGGTGTTAGCGCGTTTGCGCTTGCAGGCGCCCGCTATCCCAGTCGTCGCCAATGTAAGCGGCGAGTTCTACCCCATGGTCGGGACCGATGTCGTGACGCAGATGCTCGACATTCTGGCGCTCCAGGTCGCTGCGCCCGTGCAATTCGTCAAGGGGCTACACACGCTGTACGACGCCGGCGTGCGCGTGTTTGTCGAAACCGGGCCGAAGAAGGCGTTGCAGGGATTTGCCGAGGACGTTCTCGGTGGGCACGGAGACGTGCTGTCGCTCTTCACCAATCACCCCAAAGTTGGCGAGATTGTTTCCTTCAATCAGGCGCTCTGCGGGTTGTATGCCGCGGGATTGGGCGCAGCGGTCGACGAAGCCGTGCGCGAGATTCCAGCCAGGGCAGAGATGGCAGTCCCGATTACGCCGCCGGTGGCAGTTCCACAACCCGCGGCGGTCGCAGCTCCGGTAGCGGGCGCTACCACCGCAACGGCGTCATTGACCGAGGACCGCTACCTCGCGCTCGGCCGCGTTTTTGCCGATGCCCTCGAGCGCGGCTATGCCATTTACCACGGCCAGCATGCCGCGCTGGCCGAACCCGTTGTCATCACCGGCGCCGCCCTGGGCCTGCCCGGCACTGAGCGCATCTTCGACGACGCCAATATCGCCCGCATCCTGCGCGGCGACCAGTTCATTGAATCCGTTCCCACGCGCCTCCGCCGCGCCATGCTCGACAAGCACATCCGGCGACTGGTCAAGAGCGACAACGGCGGCCCCACGTTCGAGACCATTAATGATGTTGCCGACGTGATCCGGCTGGCCGGCCGCGGCGGGACCTTCGACCTGGAAAACGAATTCGGCGTCTCCGCCGATCGCATGCTCGCGCTCGACCGCGTCACCCAGCTTGCCATCGCCGTTGGCATTGATGCCCTGCGTGATGCCGGCATCCCGCTGGTCCTGCGCTACAAAACGACCAGCAAGGGCACGCTATTGCCGGACCACTGGGCGCTGCCCGACTCCCTGCGCGACGACACCGGCGTGATCTTTGCCTCCGCATTCCCCGGCTGCGATTCCTTCGCCGATGAAATGTCGCGCTACTACCAGGACCACGCGCGCCGCGAGCAGTTGTCCGCGCTGGAGAGCCTGCGCGCCCGCGCGGCCGAGTCGAACGGTCACTCTACTGTCAGCCAGGAAATCCAGCGGCGCATCGACGAGCTACGCGCCGCGCTGGAAAAAGAGCCGTACGTTTTCGACCGGCGCTTCCTGTTCAGGGTCCTGGCTATGGGCCACTCGCAATTCGCCGAATTCATCGGCGCGCGCGGCCCCAACACGCAAATCAACGCTGCCTGCGCCAGCACTACGCAAGCGGTCGCGCTGGCGGAAGATTGGATCCGCGACAGCCGTTGCCACCGCGTGATCGTCGTCTCCGCCGACGACGTCACCTCCGATCATCTTCTGGAGTGGTTCGGCCCCGGTTTTCTCGCTACCGGAGCAGCCGCCACGGATGAAGTCGTCGAAGAGGCCGCCATTCCGTTCGATCGCCGCCGCCATGGCATGATCGTCGGCATGGGCGCCGCCGCGCTGGTCGTCGAGAGCTCCGACGCCGCGCGCGAGCGTGGTATCCGGCCCATCTGCGAGGTGCTGAGCGCCGTTACCGCCAACAGCGCTTTCCACGGCACGCGTCTTGATGTGCAGCACATCGGCCAGGTCATGGAGAACCTGGTCGCGCAGGCCGAAGCCCGCAGCGGCATTGCGCGCGGCCAGATCGCGCCGCGCACCATGTTCATGTCGCATGAAACCTACACGCCCGCCCGCGGTGGCAGTGCGGCGGCCGAAATCTTCGCCTTGCGCCGGGTGTTCGGCGAAGCCGCCGATGCCGTCGTGATTGCCAACACGAAGGGTTACACCGGCCACGCCATGGCCGCCGGTATCGAGGATGTGGTTGCGATCAAGGCGCTGGAAACCGGATGCGTACCGCCGGTGGCCAACTTCAAGGAGGTGGACCCCGAACTGGGCGCCTTGAATCTGTCGAAGGGCGGCCGCTATCCGGTCGAATACGCGCTGCGCCTGGGCGCCGGTTTCGGCTCGCAGATCAGCATGACGCTGTTGCGTTGGGTTGCGAGCGAAGACGGATGCCGTCCCGCCGCCGATGCGCTCGGTTACGCCTACCGCATCGCCGACAGCAACGCTTGGAGTGCCTGGCTCACCCGCATTTCCGGCGCGCCTGGTCCGGAGCTGGAAGTGGTGCGCCGCACGCTGCGGGTTCGCGATCGCGGAGTGCCGGCACGGGTTACCGAACCTGCCGCGGTGGTTCGCCCTGCTGCAACGCCGGCCGTCAAAGTCGCGCCGCCACCGCCCGTCATGGTAGTGACGCCGCCGGTTAAACCCGCGGCGCCGCCAGCCGTCAAAGTTGAAACGCCACCGCCCGTTAAAGTCGCAACGCCGCCGCTTGCACCCGTCATCGAGAGCAAACCAGCTCCCAAGCAAGTGCCCACCGCCGTTGCCGAGCCGGTGCCTCCGGCTGCAATCGCGGCGCCTGCGCCTCCACCGCCGCCGCGGCGGCAAGTCACCGCGCCCGCAGCGCCAGCGGCAAGGACTGCCGGTGATTCCGTCAAGGAGCGCATTCTTGCTCTCGTGGTGGAGAAGACGGGCTACCCCAGCGACATGCTGGACCTGGATTTGGATTTGGAAGCCGATCTCGGCGTGGACACCGTCAAGCAGGCGGAACTGTTTGCCGCCGTGCGCGAGATTTACAACATCCCGCGCGATGAAAACCGCAAGCTGCGCGACTTCCCGACGCTCGCACACGTGATCCGCTTCGTCTACGACAATCGGCCCGATCTGGCCGCCGCGCCGCCTCCGTCAAAGCCGAGCGAACCGGCGGTAGCGCCGCCGCCTCTGCCGCGGCAGGAAGTCACCGCAGCGCCAGTGGTAAACAGTGCCGGTGATTCCGTCAAGGAGCGCATTCTTGCTCTGGTGGTGGAGAAGACGGGCTATCCCAGCGATATGCTGGACCTGGACTTGGATTTGGAAGCCGATCTCGGCGTGGACACCGTCAAGCAGGCGGAACTGTTCGCCGCCGTGCGCGAGATTTACAACATCCCGCGCGATGAAAACCGCAAGTTGCGCGACTTCCCGACCCTCGCGCACGTGATCCGCTTCGTCTACGACAGTCGGCCCGATCTGATGGCCGCACCGCCTCCGTCAAAGCCGAGCGAACCGGCGGTAGCGCCGCCACCTCTGCTGCGGCAGGAAGTCACCGCACCGCCAGTGGTAAACAGTGCCGGTGATTCCGTCAAGGAGCGCATTCTTGCTCTGGTGGTGGAGAAGACGGGCTACCCCAGCGACATGCTGGACCTGGATTTGGATTTGGAAGCCGATCTCGGCGTGGACACCGTCAAGCAGGCGGAACTGTTCGCCGCCGTGCGCGAGATTTACAACATCCCGCGCGATGAAAACCGCAAGCTGCGCGACTTCCCAACCCTCGCGCACGTGATCCGCTTCGTCTACGACAGTCGGCCCGATCTGATGGCCGCACCGCCTCCGTCAAAGCCGAGCGAGCCGGCGTTAGCTTCTCCTCTTCCACTCGCGGCTGCGGTCGAAGTATCACCCAGCACTGACGACCCAATCAAAGAGAAGGTGCTCGACATTGTTGCCGAGAAAACCGGCTACCCGAAAGACATGCTGGACCTGGATCTGGATCTGGAAGCCGATCTCGGCGTGGACACCGTCAAGCAGGCGGAGATGTTCGCCGCCATTCGTGAGGCGTACAAGATTCCGCGCGACGCCAACCTCAAGTTGCGCGATTTCCCCACCCTCGCACACGTCATCAAGTTCGCGCATGACCGGCAGCCAGGCTCAGCGTCGGCTTCTCCGGCCCAAGCAAAACCGCAAACCGCGGAAAAGACCGCGCCCGCGCCATCGGCAACCCCGGTAGAGCGTGCGCGCCCGCCACTCGCATCGTTCGACGCCGCCAACCGCATTCCTCGCCGCGTGCCCGTGCCCACGCTGCGCCCGCCACTCGTCGTGTGCAAGCCCACCGGCGTGACCCTCGCTCGCGGTCAACGCGTGGTCATCATGCCCGATCAGAACGGCGTGGCCGAGGCACTCGCGGGACGCCTGCGCGCCCAAGGTGTTGTGGTCCTGACGATCGACAGAGCCGCGGATTCCGGTGCTTTGGAAGAGTGTCTGCAGAGTTGGCTGGCCGCCGGTCCCGTGCAAGGCGTGTACTGGTTGCCCGCGCTCGACATCGAGAGAAACATCGCTGACCTGGACCTTGCCGCCTGGCACGAAGCCCTGCGCCTGCGCCTCAAATTCCTGTACGTCACCATGCGCGTTCTTTACCAGCACATCGTGCCGCCGGGCACATTCCTGGTTTCGGCGACACGGCTCGGCGGCCTGCACGGCTACGACCAGGCCGGAGCCGTTGCGCCACTTGGCGGCGCCGTTACCGGCTTCACCAAAACCTACAAGCGCGAGCGCATTGACGCCCTGGTGAAGGCGGTCGATTTCGAAGCGCAGCGCAAGTCGTCGGACATCGCCGACATCCTCATGCAGGAAACCCTGCGCGATCCCGGCGCCGTTGAGATCGGCTACCGCGCGGAGCAGCGTTGGACCGTCGGCCTGCAAGAGCAGCCCGCAGTGGACGGACAGCCCGGCCTCACGCTCGACCAGAACACCGTGTTCCTGATCACGGGTGCGGCAGGTAGCATCGTGTCCGCCATCACCGCCGATCTCGCGTCTGCATCCGGCGGCACCTTCTACCTGCTCGATCTGGTGCCCGAGCCCGATGCCAACAATCCCGACCTCAAGCGTTTCGCCGGCGACAAAGAGGGGCTGAAGCGCGATCTGTTCGCGCGTATGCAGGCGCGCGGCGAGCGCGCCACTCCGGCGTTGATCGAGAAAGAGCTGGCGGCGCTGGAGCGGGCCCAGGCCGCGCAAGACGCGATTGACGCCGTCGGCGCAGCCGGCGGCACGGCGCACTACTTCAGCGTCAATCTCACCAACGCCGACGCTGTCGCCAACGTTATCGCCGAGGTGCGCGCGCGCAGCGGACGCATTGACGTGCTCCTGCACGCCGCCGGCATGGAACGCAGCCACCTGTTGCCCGACAAAGACCCGCGCGAGTTTGACCTTATCTTCGACGTCAAGGCCGACGGCTTCTTCAATCTCCTGCACGCCATCGGCACAATGCCGCTCGGCGCGACCGTCGCGTTCTGTTCCGTTGCCGGGCGCTTCGGCAACCCCGGCCAGGCAGACTACAGTTCGGCCAACGACCTCTTGTGCAAAATCACCTCCAGTTTCCGCACTACTCACCCGGCCACTCGCGCCATCGCCATTGACTGGACCGCGTGGGCCGGCATCGGCATGGCCACGCGCGGCTCCATCCCGAAAATGATGGAGGTTGCCGGCATTGACATGCTGCCGCCGGAAGCGGGCGTTCCTTTCATTCGCCGCGAACTCACCGCCGGCGCCACGCGCGGCGAAATTGTCGTCGCGCAGCGTCTCGGCATCATGACTAGCGAATGGGATCCCGAGGGCGGGTTGGATCCTGTTGCCGCGAGCGCCTTCGTTCAGTCAGGGCCGATGATCGGCCACATCGCCGGCATGTCAGTCCATCACGGCCTCACCATCGAAGCCACACTCGACCCGAAGCTTCAGCCGTTCCTGCACGATCACCAGATTGACGGCACGCCCGTGCTGCCGGGGGTCATGGGCATCGAGGCTTTTGCCGAAGCGGCGCTCGCGCTGCTGCCCGGCTGGCACATCGCCGCAATCGAAGACGTCAGTTTCCTCGCGCCCTTCAAGTTCTACCGCAGCGAACCGCGTACCGTGACTGTCGAAACCATCTTCTATCCTGAAGGCGACGGGCTGCTCGCCGACTGCCGGCTCATCGGTCTGCGCCTCCTCCCGAATCACAGCGAGCCGCAGGTGACGACGCACTTCACCGCGCGCGTTCGTCTTTCGCGACAACCCGCGCATGCTGCGACGGCCCCAGGGCTCGGCGAGCCAATAGGCTCCGTCATCGGGGCCGCCGACATTTACCGCGTGTATTTTCACGGGCCGGCGTACCAGGTTGTTCAGCGTGCTTGGCGCCAGGGCAAGCGAACGATCGGGCTGTTCTCGCCAAGTTTGCCGAGCAATCATGTTCCGCCCGAGACGTCGCTCGTCGCCGCACCGCGCCTCATCGAGCTTTGCTTCCAGACCTCCGGGCTCTGGGAAATCGTCGAGCAGGGTCGCTTCGGCCTGCCGCAGCGCATCGATCGACTCTGCGTCTTCCGCGCGCCGGAGCAGGCACAGGGCCCGTTGTACGCCGTGGCAACGTCGCATCCGGACCAGGGGACCTTCGATGCCGAGGTCGTGGACGCGGCCGGGAATCGTTATGTGCTGCTCAAGGGCTATCGCACCGTCGTGCTTCCCGCCGGCGCGAGCAGCGAGAAGTTGAAGGCACTGCAAACGGTGGCGTGATCGGTGGTGCCGTGAAAGTTTACTGGACGGAGCAGACAGCGGCGGACGTGCCGCTCGACGACGCCTGGCTGAGCGCCGCCGAATGCACGCGCCTGGACGCCATGCTGATTGCCAAGCGCCGCGCCGACTGGCGGCTGGGACGCTGGACCGCCAAGTCCGCCGTCGCTCGTTATCTCCGCCTCGTTGCGCCCCAGGATTTCAGGCGCATTGAACTGCGCCCCGCGCCAAGCGGCGCACCCGTAGTATTTCTTGCCGGCCAGCCTGCCCCCGTCACCGTTTCGCTCAGCCACCGCACCGGGGCTGCGGTTTGCGCGGTCGCCGAACCCGGCCTGGCCCTGGGCTGCGATCTGGAATTGATCGAGCCACACAGCGACGCCTTCATCGGCGATTTCTTTACCGCCGAAGAGCAGGCTCTTCTCGCGCGTGTGGCCGCGGCGGAGCGCAACCGACTTGTCGCTCTGCTCTGGAGCGCCAAGGAAAGCGCGCTCAAGGCAATTCGTGTAGGCCTGCGGGCCGACACGCGCTCCGTCGCGGTCAGCCCCGCCGATTCGCTGATGTACGGGTCCGGGACCCGCGTCTGGCGTCCGCTGCACCTGCGATTCACGGGTGGTCAATTCGCCGAAGGGTGGTGGCAAGATGACGGCAACCTCCTGCGCACCCTGGTCGCCGCTCCGCCGCCGGCTGCGCCGATCTTGTTGGCCATACCCTCCGCGCCGCGCCCTACAGCGCAAACATCGCGCCTGTGACCGCCATCACAGCTTCCGGGTCGGCGGACACGCCACCATGCTGGTGTGTCGAGCGAATTCGCTGGGGACCTGGTGAACGAGGAAATCCTGTTGCGCATGCGCCGCAGCATCATTGACGGCGCGCCGCAACATGCCGCGGCGTTAGCCCAGGAATGGTTGCAGTCCGGCAGGGAGCCGCTGACCGCCATCAACGACGGCTTCATCCCCGGCATGAGGCAGGTCGGAGAGCGGTTCGGCTGCCGCGCCCTGTACCTTCCCGACGTGATGGCCGCCGCCGAAGCTATGAAGGCCGCCACGGCTGTGCTCGAACCCGAGATCCAGCGCCGCGGCCTGGAACGCAGCGTACGGGGCACGGTGGTGCTCGGCACCGTGCAGGGAGACATTCACGAAATCGGGAAAAATCTGGTCGGCACTTTGCTGATCGCCGCCGGCTTTCGCGTCATTGATCTCGGGTGCAATGTTGCCGCGGAACGATTCGCCGAGGCAGCCGAACAGGCCGGCGCCGATGCCGTGGGCGCGTCTTCGCTGCTTACCACCACCATGGTCCGCCATCGCGATGTGATTGCCGCGATGCAACGGCGGAATCTGCGGCCGCGCGTGAAGATCATCGTTGGTGGCGCGCCCGTTACCAGCAAGTGGTCGGCCGAAATCGGCGCCGACGGCTACGCTGCCGACGCTCAGCGTGCGCTCGAACTCGTCCAACGCCTGGTCGCGCCCTCGGCGGGTGACGCGCCATGAGGCCCGCCATCCGCCTGCTCGACGATTCGCTGATCGCGCGTGTCCTCGGCGAAGCTTTCCAGTTACTGTCGAATCCCGGCATCCAGGTCGGGGCCGCCGAAGCTCGCGACCTTCTCGCTTCATCCGGCGCCGTCGTCGAGGAAGAGCGCGTCCGCATTCCCGAAGGTCTGGCGCAAACGTGCCTCGGCGCCGCACCGCGCGAATTTGCGCTCTACGACCGCACCGGCTCTCCCGTTGTCCGCTACGGTCGCGATGCGGTCCACTTCGATCCCGGCTCCTCCTGCGTCAATTTTCTCGACGGCGAGACTCGCACCCGACGTTCCGCCGAAACCCGCGACCTCATTCTGCTGACCCAACTCACCGAAGTGCTTCCCCAATTCGACGCGCAATCCACCGCCGTCGTTTGCGTTGACGTTCCCGAGCCCCTCGCCGATCTCTACCGCCTCTACGTCGTCCTCGCGCATTCCGGCAAACCGATCGTCACCGGCGCCTTCTCCGCCGAATCCCTTCAGGGCATGCTCGATCTGCTCGC